>NVUL01000014.1 GCA_002401885.1 SAR86 cluster bacterium | reverse complement strand
TGCCGACTAAGACCGAGCAGTCAGACTTGAATATGGCGCTGCACGGTAGGCACGGCGATACGCCGATGCCGGTTATCGCTTCGTCAACTCCCACAGATTGTTTCGATGTGGCAATCGAAGCTGTGCGTCTAGCAACGAAATACATGACGCCGGTGATGCTGCTTTCCGATGGCTACCTGGCGAATGCCGCAGAGCCTTGGAAAATTCCAGATTTCTCTGAGTATGAACCTTTTCCAGTTGAGCACTACAACAAGGCAGAAGACTTTAAGCCCTCGATGCGTAACGAGGAAACTCTGGCGCGCGTATGGGCCAAGCCCGGCACTCCAGGACTCGAGCATCGCATCGGCGGCATCGAGCGAAGTTTCGATACCGGTGACATATCTTACGACCCTGCCAATCACCAGAAGATGACCGACCTACGCCATGCGAAGATCGCGGGAATCGCAGATGATATTCCCCTGCAGGAAGTCTGCCTCGGAAATGAAACCGGCAAGCTAGCGGTTGTTGGATGGGGCTCTACCTTCGGTGCTATACATCAGGCTGTTAAGCGAGCGCGCACAGAAGGCGTAGACGCATCACATATCCACGTGCGTTATCTATCTCCGCTGCCGCGAAACCTTGGTGAGTTGCTCAAAGGTTTCGATTCGATTCTGGTGCCGGAGATGAACACGGGACAATTTGTACAGCTTATTCGTGCCGAATATTTAATCGATGCGGAAGCCTTAAACAAGGTGGCCGGCCAACCCTTCAAAATTGGTGAAATACTAGCGGCGATCCACGAGAAGATAACCGCTATCCGGAGCAAATCATGAATCAAGCGCTACCCAAGCTAACGGTCAAGGACTACGCCTCTGACCAGGAAGTGCGTTGGTGCCCAGGCTGTGGCGACTATGCCATCCTAAAGACTATTCAGAAGCTGATGCCAACATTCGAGCAGCCAAAAGAGAATCAAGTATTTATCTCCGGCATCGGCTGTTCCTCACGTTTCCCTTACTACATGAACACCTTCGGTTTCCATACTATTCACGGCCGTGCTCCGGCAGTAGCAACCGGCGTTAAGCTCGCTAATCCGGAATTGGATGTGTGGGTGATTACCGGCGACGGCGATGGTTTTAGTATTGGCGGCAACCACATGTTGCATGTGCTGCGGCGCAACGTAGATCTGCAGATTCTACTTTTTAACAATGAGATATATGGGCTCACTAAGGGTCAGTATTCGCCGACGTCTCAGACCGGCACTCGATCTCCGTCATCGCCTACTGGATCTATCGAACTACCGCTGTCTCCCTGTGAAGTTGCAATAGGCTCAGGGGGTACTTTTATAGCGCGCACGATCGATACCCAGGCGAAGCATCTGGCAGCGGTAGTGACTCGCGGCCATGAGCATAGAGGTGCATCTTTTATAGAGATCTTACAGAACTGTCCAATCTACAACGATGGCATATTCAATCAGGTCACGGACAAGAAGATAGCTGCTGACTTTAAGGTCGAGCTCGTTCATGGCGAAGCCATAGTATTTGGCAAGGAGCGCGAGCGGGGCATTCGCCTCAATCACGACACCCTTAAGTTGGAACTAGTCGATGCGACCAGCGATGATGTGCTGATCCATGATGAAACCAATAAAGTATTGGCTACACTGCTGGCAACTATGAAGGGGCCAGATCTTCCCGTGGCAGTTGGTGTAATTTACCGTGAAGAAAAGGCCTCCTATGTAGATGACTCTCAGCAGCAGCTGATTCCGATTCGCAAAGCCAAGGGCTCCATGATAGATCTCTTGCACAGTGGGCATACCTGGGAAGTTGAATAGTCGCAGCGCGCGATTCAATCTTTAAGATTTGTTTGCTGTTAAATATCTGAAATAGAAACTGGTGTGGACTAAATTCGTGAATCAGCAAAGCAATAGTCGGCGACACTTTCTGCAGATGGGTTTGCACGGTGCTGCTTTGTTTGCTGCAGGTGGTCTGCTTCGTTTTCAGCAGGCGATAGCAGCCGGCGTTGATACAGCCGCGTTTTACTCGCTTAGCAATTTAGGACCTCTGCTTGAGCCCGATGCCAACGGCTTGAAGTTACCCGAAGGTTTCAAGTCGCGTGTCATTGCTCGCTCCGGCGAAGCGCCGGCCGGTTTGCCCGGCTATACATGGCACTCGGCACCGGATGGCGGCGCCACATTTCCCGCAGACGATGGTGGCTGGGTCTACGTCTCCAACAGTGAGATGCGTAGCTTTAGTGGCGGTGTCGGGGCGATCCGTTTTGATGCGGGGGGCGAAGTCGTCGATGCGTATCAAATCCTCAAGAACACCTCTATCAATTGCGCGGGCGGTCCTACTCCCTGGGGAACTTGGTTGTCCTGCGAAGAATTTACCAACGGACAGGTTTACGAGTGCGATCCGATGGGCAAAAACCCTTCGGCTGTGAGGGCCGCGCTAGGAACATTTCGTCACGAAGCTGTTGCGGTCGATAGCGAGAATCGATGTCTGTATCTCACAGAAGATCTTCCTGACGGTGCTTTCTATAAGTTTACTCCCGAAAATCCGTTGCCGGACTTAAGTAGTGGGCAACTGGAGATAGCATCGGTAGTAGAAAGAAATGGAAAATCGTACATCGATTGGATTACCGTGCCGGATCCGCTAGCGCGAGTTGAAGCAACTCGGTTGCAAGTTCCTTCCTATACCGTTTTCAGAGGCGGCGAGGGCATTGCGATGTATGAGGGAAGAGCTTACTTCACTACGAAACATGACAACCGTGTCTGGGTCTATCACACCAGCACCCAAGAGCTTGAAGTGCTATACGATGTTGAGACCAGTGATAACCCAATCCTGAGAGGTGTAGACAACGTCGTTATTACTCCTACCGGTGACGTTCTCATAGCCGAGGATGGCGATGATATGCAGATCGTGGTGTTGACAGATGAAGGCAGTGTCGCACCACTGCTACAGGTGAGTGGTCATGATCAATCGGAAATAACCGGCCCTGCATTCGATCCTAGCTACCAGCGACTCTATTTCAGTTCTCAGCGCGGGTCATTAGGAAAAAGCAGCGGCGGGATCACCTTTGAGGTCAGCCGCAGCGACTTAGTCTGAGTCTGACTTAATTTAGGTCTGCTTTGTTTAGGTTGACAGGCCAGGCCAAAAAAATCCGCCGTGTATTCACTCTACAGTGAAGCGCTACGGCGGATTCTTCCAAACTAACTGCAATCAGATTGCAACCTCAATTTTAGTCTTGTGCAAGCGATGTGGTTACCACAGGCCCCATGCCAAAGATCTGAACCACGACTTCCTCGTCTTTCGCCATGTCATAGTGATGACCATTCGGTGGCTCATAGATGAAAGTGCCAGGTCCAACTGCCGTCATTGCATCTGGATTGTAGGTATCGGACTCTGGTCCAGTATGTACATACCAAGTGCCACTCAGAACGTTAATATAGCGAGCCTGATTGTGATAGTGAGGTCGGCTGCCGCGTCCCGGAGGCCAGGTGATCTGAATAACATAGATGCCGGATTTACTTGGGTCGCCGTATATGACTGTAGTAATGCTGCCGTCCTCAGGGTGTAACTGATCAGGAGTCGCCACCATGAAGTCGTGTTCATCAGGCTCGACTACCTGAGCTGACACAGTCTGAATGGAGATGATTAGTCCGGCAAACAGTATGCCCGCCAGGGAGAGTATTCTTTTGAATGTCATTATTATTTTCCTCGTAACTGAAAAGTGGGATGCGTAGCAATTTCCCTTCGAGTGTCGGTACCTTGGTTCAATCCATAGGCCGAATAGAAAAGATAACAGGTTTTGACCCTCAGGCCACACTTATTCAGGTTCTATGGATAGGTTCGGAGCGCCGGCACGCTGCCCCATTGAGGTTGGTGGCTGCTCAACAGAGCTTCGAGCGAAGCCCAGAATAGGGGCCGTATACACTAAATTGGATATTTGCTACGCTCGTTCCACGTTAGACTTAACAGCCCTGCATGCTGTTCAGCATGATCAAGCGGAGCAACAATGAAGAAGAAAAATAATTGCATCGATAGTCGAATCAATAATAACGGCGATCTGCTAGAGGAAAGGCCCGCCAATCCTTCGCGCCGCAGCTTATTAAAGGGAGCGGGTCTGGTTGGCGCGGCTGCAGTGAGTACAATCGCAACTTCCCATGTAATCGCTGCCGATCCTGCAAGCATGAACAACAATTCGAATGCTGTCGTCCCGCGCGAGGCGCTCGAGGCATTGACCGCCGAGGAGGCGGAAACTCTTGCAGCGATCTGCGACTGTTTGATTCCCTCTGACGAGATTGGGCCGGGTGCGCGAGAAGCGCGAGCGGTTCACTACATCGATAAATCCCTCGCGAGTCATAACAGCGGGGCGCGACATAATTATAGCGTTGGCCTAAATGCCATCAACGAATTCGCACGCAAGACACGAGGGAAAAGCTTTCCTGAGTTACTTCTCGATCAACAGAATTCTATTCTTCTCGCTGTGCAGACAAACAAGATTTCGGGCTTTATTCCGAACGGCAGCGGCTTCTTCAATATGCTTCGAAGTCATACTATCGACGGTACTTTTTGTGATCCTTATTATGGAGGAAATCAAGACTTCGTCGGCTGGGACATGCTGCGCTATCCGGGTATTCGCCTCGGCGCGAGTGAGGCGGATGTAGCTGCAGGAGCAAGCCTGCCCCCGAATCATCAATCAGCCTATGACCATAGCACCTACACCAAACTAGCCGACAATTCCTTGACGGACAACGAGGGAGGCGACGGTTATGCCTAAGCGACTAGCTAAGACAGATGTTGTAATCGTGGGCATGGGCGCCGCTGGCGGCGTTGCAGCTCTACCCCTGACGAATGCTGGACTGAAGGTGATCGGCCTCGAGGCGGGAGGCTGGTTAAGCCCGCGCGACTTCGCGCCGGATGAACTACGTAATGGTTCTCGCAACTGGCCACAGTCTGTGCAGAAGGCGGCGAGCGAGGCACCTACGGTTCGTGCAACTTCCAGTGATACCGCCATTCAAGGCGGCCACCCGATGATGAATGCAGTAGGTGGTACGACTATGCACTACTGGGCACAGAGTTGGCGCTTGAATCCTTGGGATTTTAAGGTGGTCAGCGAAACGAAGAAACGCTATGGAGGAAATCGCATTCCCGAAGGCTCTACCGTGGAAGACTGGCCCTTCGGCTATGAGGAGCTAGAGCCCTATTACGACAAGATCGAATACACGGTCGGCATTTCCGGTCAGGCTGGCAATGTACAGGGAAAGAAGAATAGTGCCGGAAATATTTTCGAAGGGGAGCGTAAGCGCGAGTATCCAATGAAGCCGCTGCGTAGTTCGCCTTTTACTGATCTAATGGGTAACGCTGCTGAAAGCCTGGGATGGAATCCGTTTCAGGGCCCGGCGGCTATCACAACTGAACTCTTCGATGGCCGGCCGCCTTGCCAGTATCACGGCTTCTGCAATAAGGGTGGCTGCCACGTGAAGGCGAAGAGCTCAACCGCATTCACCGTGATTCCGAAGGCTGTGGACACAGGTAATCTCGAGGTCGTGACGTTTGCACGTGTAACTAAAATAGTACTCGATGACAACGGGCGAGTAAGCGGCGTCGATTACATCAAAGGAAACGAGACCTTCTTTCAGCCGGCGGATGTAGTGTTGCTTGCCAGCTATGCCTACGAAAATGTACGGCTGCTGCAGCTCTCCAAATCCAGGGCATTTCCCAACGGACTTGCAAACAATGCTGGTCAGGTGGGAAAGCATTATATGACTCACCATCAGGGCGCCCCCGTTACGGCACTGTTCGATAGAGACCTGCACAATTGGTATGGTCTCCCTGCACAGGGTGTTGCGATCGACGAATGGGCAGATGACAATTTTGACCACAGTGATTTGGATTTCATCGGGGGTGCGAATCTCTGGGTACACACCGATAGGAAGCCGATGAGTGCAGCGAAGATGCCTACCTTCGGTGAGACAAGGAATTGGGGCTCTGACTGGAAGGCATTTATCATGAAGAATGCCGACAGAACGAACACTTCCTATATACAGAAAACGACACTCCCCTACGAGGGTAATTACTTGGACCTCGATCCAGTCGTGAAAGACCCAGCCGGCTTTCCGGTGACACGCATCACCGCGCGTTATCGCGACAATGAAAAGCGCATAGCCGCTTTCTCCCAAGAGAAGATGGAGCAGTGGTATCTGGAAGCAGGTGCCATCAAGATCGTGAAGTATGGGTTGGGAAATAGTATGGGCGCGACCACGCACGCCTATGGCGGAACGCGGATGGGATTGAACAGTGCTTCCAACGTAGTGGACGAGTGGGGCTTCTCACATGAGGTGCCAAATCTTGGTATTCTAGGCGCATCGGTAATGGGTAGTAGCGGTTCGCGCAACCCGACTCTCACGGTTCAAGCACTTTCTTGGAGAACGGCAGAATATTTGGCGAATAACTGGCGTTCTGTTGTTGGCTAGGCAGGGCCTTAGTCAAGTTAAGTGCAAATCTTTGCAGATGAATTAGATAATCTATGGTTGATAATAGTCGGAAAATACCCGTGCTCGACGTATTCAGGTTCGTCGGTGCGGTAGTTGTAGTTTTGGTGCATTACGAATTAATCTTTGGGCAATTTATTGTCTGGGGTGCGCTAGGTACGACGGCACTGTCATGGTTTTTCATGGTCAGTGGGTTCGTATTATCTTATGTCTATCCGTCACTGCAGGGCTGGGCCGCGACTAAGCAGTTCTACAAGTATAGAATCATCCGCATTTATCCAGCCTACGCCTTCGCAATTCTTGTTTCTTCCACATTTGTCTGGTTGAGTTATTTGTCGGTTGGTGAAGCTTTCTTCATCGAAGCGCATAGACCTTTTCAGATTACCTATGACCTGCCCGAAGTAAAAGACACCAGCTTCTTTCTGATCGCCACACTACGTCACTACTTGTTCACTCAGTCCATAAGTAGCATTGAGACGCTGAAGCTATTGTTTAACGGGCCGTTGTGGTCGTTAGTGTTGGAGGCCTACTTCTATCTTTGCTTTCCCATTTTCTTGATTCTTCTGAGCAAGGTAAACAGCTACAAGCGTGTGTTCGCAGTATTCATTGCTGGCTACGCGATGCAATTCGGTCTAATAGCGTATTTTCTGCCGGAAGCCGAATACTACGATCTCGCCACACTCAACGTGCCGGTCTATACCAATCCAATAATTCGCTTCGTAGAATTTGTCTTCGGTATGTTGATCTACAAAATATTTGCCCTGAATGGTATCGACAAAGACAAGGGGAAGGTAAATCTCCTGCCACTCGTTATATCGATTCTTGTGTACTTAGCCGTGATCTGGTTCGGAGAAAATTATGTTCCTTATCAATACAGTTCTTTCTTTGTAGCGATTCCAGCGGTAGCGGCGTTGGTTTACTGCATGTTAAATCTGCAGTGGTATCCGACAGGCGCCATCTTAAAGTTTTGCGAGCTATTGGGCGGCCTGAGTTATGTTATTTACTGTTTGCACTGGCCTTTTATGGAAATGGTACAGTACTTTAACTTGTTGCCAGAATCTTGGCCTTACCAGCTTCACCTACCGGTATTAGCAAGCATACTCATTGGTCTTTCCTACTTGGTCTATCGTTTTTTGGAATTCCCGCTCAGGCGAAAAATGCACAAGTTGTTGATTAAGAAGCAATGAATAAGCTGCGTGTGAGAGCGCAACACTGAGCAAGATGCCCCATGAATCCAAGCAGTGAATCCATCCCAAAGCCTCTACTAGCGACTGGTCAGGGGCAGACCCTTTACCCATTGCTACAACAGTTGAATGAGTCGCAGTGGTGGAGCGCCGATAAGCTTGTGACGGCACAACTACAGCAATTTAAAAAACTTATCGTCTATGCGACTTCCCATTCCAAGTTCTACCGGCAGCATCTAGCTGGCATCGATGTCACCAGCTTAGATCTTGAGTCGCTACACAATATTCCAATTCTGACACGCGCACAGTTGCAGAGAAATAACGAGATCATCGATTGCGACCCGCTGCCGGAAGCTCACGGCAGGGTGACTGAATCGATGACATCGGGTTCGACTGGCTTCCCTGTGAAATTTCGTACCACAGCGTTGACCTCCACAGTCTGGAATGCAATCAATATGCGCGAACAGCTCTGGCATGATCGTGAGTTCGATAAGGTCTCAGCCTCTATACGCTGGCGCGGCGACGCAATCGGCTTGCCACCGAATGGTGTGGAGTTCGAAGACTGGGGATTGCCCGCGTCGCTATTTCGCAAGTCTGGACGTGGATACTTTCTAAACAGCAGCGCCGACATCCCGGCGCAGATTAGTTGGTTGCAAAAGCTGCAGCCAAGCTACCTGATGACTCATCCGTCGAATCTGCGCGCATTGATGGCGCAGCTACGCAGTGATGAAACCACGCTCCAAGGCCTCTTGGAAGTGCGAACGGTAGGTGAGAGCATCAATGATGAATTACAAGTCGACGTAGCAGAACAGTTCAATGCCAAGCTGGTCGATTTGTACAGTAGTGAAGAACTTGGCTACATGGCGATTCAGTGCCCTGTCCAGACCCACTACCATGTTCAATCAGAGAGTGTACTCCTCGAGGTATTGCGCGAGGATGGGAGCGCCTGTGAGCGCAATGAACCCGGACGGATCGTCGTCACGAGTCTGCGAAACTATGCGACCCCGCTTATTCGCTACGAGATTGGTGACTATGGTGAACTCGCCGAGCCATGCAGCTGTGGTCGTGGACTGCCAGTTCTCAAGACGATACACGGTCGGGTGCGAAACATGTTGCGGCACCCCGACGGCAGTACCCGCTGGCCGAACTTCGGTTTCAGAGAATTTATGCAAGTCGCTCCACTGCGACAATTTCAGATTGTGCAACACTCGCTCGACGAGATTGAGTTAAAGGTAGTGGTGGATCAGAGACTGACCGAGGAGCAGGAAGCGCGGATCAAGGATATCCTGAAAGAGAATCTCGGCCATCCCTTTGCGGTGAAACTAAGCTATCATGCCGCACTCCCGCGCAGCGCAAGCGGTAAGTTTGAAGACTTTGTTTCGATGCTGTCTAATTAAAGTATAAGAGTACGAATAAGAATAATATCCCGATAGGTTCACCGTGCCTGTAGATATCACCAAGAGTCGTCACGCGCTAGCGTTCATCGTATTCGTTGTGCTGCTCGATGCCATTAGCTTCGGCATCGTTCTACCGGTAATGCCGAAGCTCATCATGAGCCTGACTGATGCGACTCTCTCTGAGGCATCAAGGATCGGCGGCTACTTGATGTTCACTTATGCCAGTGTGCAATTCTTTGCGGCCCCGATACTCGGTAATCTGGGAGACAAATATGGTCGCAGGCCGATACTGCTGTATACCTTGGCAGCACTGGGAGCCGACTATCTGCTTATGGCTTCCGCACCAACGATTCTGTGGCTTTTTGTAGCCCGCATCATTGCGGGTGTCGCGAGTTCATCTTTCTCTCTTGCCTATGCCTATGTGACTGACATAACCCCGGAAGAGAACCGCGCGCAGCGCTTCGGCATGGTTGGCGCCGCCTTCGGAGGCGGTTTCGTTCTAGGACCGGTTATAGGCGGGCTATTAGGCGAATTTGGGCCCCGAGTTCCATTTTACGCAGCAGCAGGTCTGGCACTCGTCAATCTGATCTACGGCTATTTCATGTTGGGCGAATCGCTCAGCAAAGAAAACCGACGCGAGTTTGATATTCGTCGTGCCAATCCGATAGGTGCAGTATTACAGCTGAAGAAATACCCCGCGATATTCGGCCTAGCTTTTGCCTACTTTCTCTACATGCTCGGACATCTTTCCTTGCCCAGTACCTGGACCTATTACACCATCGAAAAATTTTCTTGGTCGGAGAGTCAGATTGGGCTGTCGCTGGGCTTCGCTGGCGTATTCATGATTATCGTGCAAGCCGGTCTGATTCGTTGGGCAATTCCCAAAATGGGTGCCTATCGCGCAGGCATCCTTGGCATGGTGGCGATAATAATTGGATTCTGTGGTTATGCGTTTTCTGCGCAGGGCTGGCAGATGTATCCTTGGTTGGCAGTTGCCGCGCTCTCGGGTTTCGTTACCCCCGCGTTTCAGTCAATAATGACGAGTCAGATTCCATCGAACGCGCAGGGCGAACTACAGGGCGCTCTTAGCAGTCTCAATAGCATAACATCCATACTAGGTCCGCTAATGATGACGCAGCTATTCGCCGCGTTTACCAGTGAACAGTCATCGATCTATTTTCCAGGCATCTCGTTTTTTGCAGCGGCCGTGCTGAGTTTAGTGTGTCTTGTTATTTTTGTTCCTGTGGTAAGAAAATACGGTCTCACTACACTCGGTAAAAAATAGTGTGCTAACTGCTAAATCCCGAAGCGTAAATACGGGTCTTCACTTTAAGATTATTGCGATAACAACGTACAACCGAATTCCATGATTACACGTAAACAACACCGGCTTCTGGGCGGCATCCTATTATTGCCATTCATGGCTTGGTCTCTTACCGGTATCTTCTTTCTCGTGCGTCCGGCATACGAGCAGGCCTATTCGGTGCTGTCGCCGAAAACGTATGCAGCGGATGAGGTCAATATTTCGGCGGCGCCGGAGTGGCAGGAAATGCGCTTACTTAAAACCGTATTGGGTCAGCATTTGCTGGTAAAGGAAGAGGGTAGATGGCGACAGCTCGACCCAGATAGTTTAGAGGCACGACCCACACCTGGCGAAGGTGACTTGGCTAACTTTGTGGAGGACGCCATTAGTCAAGATACCCTACGTTACGGCGAACTGCTTTCCGGAGAGTCTGATCCCTTTCGCACGTCAACAGGCGTCAGCATTACAGTAAATTGGGATTCCTTGTCGCTCTATCAGCAGGGTGCAGACACGCGGTGGATCGATAGGACCTACAGTATTCACTATCTACAATGGACCGGTATTGCTCTTCTGGATACGGTTTTGGGAGTGGCTGGACTCTTTTTGCTTTTACTAATGACCGTCACAGGATCGGCAATGCTTCTTCGGCGCGCGGATTGAGCAGTGCGTTCGCGGGTCTAGCCACTCTATGAGTAAGTCAGGTTTGAATTGCAGTTTTACTCAAATTTCAGTGTGTATCTAAGGTGCTTTTTGGGTGCCGACACAGTTACCCCTTAATGGCCCCAGCCTAGATGATTAGGCGCGTTTGGCTTGACACACCCTAACCCAAGTGGTTATATCGTGGCTCCTTTGGGAGAGAATTTCTAATAAAACAAAAAGGTAGAATTATGAAGATTCAATGGCTGCTCCTAGCAATCGCAGTGCTCGTAGTAGGTTGCTCACCTGCTGATACAACTGATACTCAATCAACTCAAGTTGCTCAGGCCGCAGAAGCCCCAATGAGCGATATTCCTCGTACTCCAAACGGCAAGCCCGATTTTAATGGAATCTGGCAGGTGCTGATGAATGCCAACGATAACCTAGAGCCAGCGCCGCCAAGAGCTGCTCATATGCTTGTTGCCGGTGACTTCGTACCGGTGCCAGCTCCTAGCATCGTTGCGATGGGTGCGGTTGGCGCGGTTCCAGCTAGTTTCGGCGTAGTTGAAGGCGGCACAATCCCTTACAAGCCTGAAGCATTAGCGCGACGCGACGAGAATGCAGCAAACTGGCAGTCAATGGATCCTGAGGTTAAGTGCTATATGCCGGGTGTGCCGAGAGCCACATATATGCCCCATCCATTCCAGATTTTCCAGAGCGAGAGTGCTTTCTTCATAGCCTACTCATTTGCTGGCGCGGTGCGTAACGTATTCCTTGAAGATCCAGGTCCTGCACCACTAGATTCTTGGATGGGCCAATCTTTCGGATATTGGGACGGTGATACCTGGGTAGTCGAAGTAACGGGTCAAGATGACCGCACTTGGTTCGACCGAGCGGGTAACTACCATACCTATCTACTGAAGGTTACCGAGCGCTATACCATGGTTAGCGAAAACGTAATCGAGTACACGGCTACTATGGAAGATCCGGACCTCTTCGAAGAGGCCTGGACTATCAAGATGCCTATCTACCGTCGTCTAGAAGAGGGCTACGAACTGCCACAGTTTAAGTGTGTAGAATTTGTAGAAGAGATGATGTACGGCCGATATCGTAAGGGTAGAGAGGCTGAATTAGGCTTCTAGGATCGATTTCGAACAAAAAAGGGCTCGTTTGGGCGTATTCCGCTTGGAAATACCTAGGGCCCTTGGTTAGAATGTGGTCACTGACCGCTTAATTGAAATTTTGGTGTATTGAGCGCGGAATGAGCCGGTTTCGCCGGGTATCAGTCCAACAAGCTCAGACATTTCAAGTTATAAATGGGGTAAATTGTATGAAAATTAAATTACTAGCATTAGCAGCTGTTACTGCAATCGGTGTTGTTGCAATCAACCAGCCTGCAGCGGTTGCTCACCATGCTTTCTCAGCGGAATTTGATGCGAACCTTCCAGTTCGTCTTGGTGGTCCAATTACTCGTGTAGAGTGGATTAATCCTCACACTTGGATTCACATCGAAAACAACGATCCTGAAGCAACGCGCGACCCGGGCCCGTGGATGGTTGAAGGTGGTACACCAAATACGTTATTGCGTCGTGGCATCAACCGTAACTCTCTAACACTAGGTGAAGACATTGTTGTTACCGGTTACCAGTCTAAAGACAGACTGTGTGAGCCGACTTGCCGTGCGAATGGCCGTGACATCACTTTCCCTGATGGCCGTAAATTGTTCATGGGTTCATCCGGTACTGGTGCGCCACGTGACGGTACTGATGCTACAGAGCCAGGTCAATAGTTAGTCCCTAGATCCTGGCGACAGGTTCTGGAAATAAAAAACCCGCTTGTAGCGGGTTTTTTTTGCCTAAATTTCTCGCTCTAGCCCTTCACACAAACTCTTAACTCTAGTTTTGAGCCTGGTCAGTCACAGTCTGCAGTCCTCGCTCGTAGCTACCACCATCCCGGAACACGGTCGAATTTACATAGAAACCAGAAGAATAGAGCTGCAGCGTGATGGTGCTTGAGCCGCGGTTTTCCCAGAACCAGCCATGAATGCCTGTAAAGGGCGCATGAAAAGAACCCATGCGGCTATCACCCGTGCCCTGCTCGAAGCTCTCCGCATATTCCTCGCCCAAGCCAGCAGGTTCGGCATGCATGTCGTAGTACAACTCGCCATCGGCTACCCAGCTGAACAGCATGGATGAGTCCATATCCAGCAAATACTTATACTCAACTGATTCGAAAGGGCCGAGGATGAATTCCACAGAGTCGGTCTTGTGTACTTCGAGCTGCTCCTCGAACGGGTTTTCATCCAGGGCGAGCACGTTCAAACCAAACAACTCGCCAGTGCCGAGTGGGTCTGAACCAAACTCGGCAGGTAGGATGAAGCTGAACAGTACGACTAGCGCAACGACGAGGGATATAGCCGACGCTATAAGTATGTTCTTCGAAGAAGGCGGCGAATTGCTATCTATCTCTGCCACTATGGGGCTCCATTATTTTTTTGGATTGATTTGCTGAGTGATGAATCTAAAAAGGGGGCTGGAACAGATACGCACTTAGCTGAAATCCTGCGAGCAGGAAACCACCGGTCATCAGTGCCGTATTCGTGACAAACGAGTGCCGCAGGTAGCTGGAACTCGTTCTCCAAACACTTAGAATTAGGAACACCGCCGACAGGGCTAAAATCTGTCCGATTTCAACGCCGATGTTAAAACTAATTATATTGGTAACCAGACCATTCTCGGAAAGGTCGAATTCCTGCAACTTGGTGGCGAGTCCTAGGCCGTG
This sequence comes from SAR86 cluster bacterium, assembly GCA_002401885.1. Taxonomy (GTDB): domain Bacteria; phylum Pseudomonadota; class Gammaproteobacteria; order Pseudomonadales; family Pseudohongiellaceae; genus UBA9145. Next base: position 35,192 of record NVUL01000014.1, on the reverse strand, counting down.
AAAAAGTCCAAATACGAATACGGCAATCTTAGTATTCGGCTCGAAGCCGAAGACGCGTTTGAACCCGTCGATGTTCTCGAAGGCCTTGTAAACGATCGAAAGCCCGATGATGGCATCGATGAAGTAGGCATTTACCTGTAGGTTAGCCAAGACGCCAAGTAGCAACGTAATGCTGTGTCCAATAGCGAACAGAGTGACGTATTGCACGACATGCTTAGGGCGATACAGGAAGAAGATAACACCCAGCAAAAACAACAGATGGTCATAGCCGGTAACCATGTGCTTGGCGCCGAGGTAGATGAATGGTCCAATAGCTGGACCATCGATTGCCGCGACAAAACTAGCGTCGCCGCCCTCAATAGTGTGTCCGAAGGCATTCAGCGAAAAAAGAGAGACGCTGAGCAGGAGTAACTTTATGCCTACAGCGGCGGCTCTTCTCATTATTGAAGCTCTCATCGAGTTTTAGTCTTCTGCGTCGTCGAAGCGATTGTTGATATCGGGGTTGTAGGCCTGATGGCAGGCTGTGCATACGCTATACAGTTGCGCGCCTGCTTGAAAGAAATCTTCCTCGTTGTGAGATGCAGCCGCTTCCATTGCCAGGACTCCTGCTTCACTCAGTCCTTCGGCATAGATCATCCATGCGTCGTTGTCTTCTGCCCTGCCCGGAAGCGCGAGCATATTGCCGGATTCTACAATTATCGCCGCCTGAGCGCGTACGTAATCCCAGCCTTCATCGGTTGTTGGATAGAGCTCTTCATAGCCGGAAGCATCGAGAATCCAGCCACCAGAATCCCAGAGAATATCCGATGCCGGTTCCAATACTAGTGCCATGACTTGCTTCACGTCCAAGCTGGTATTATAGGTAGCTGCATCGTTTGTAGCGGCTGACTCTGTTTCTTCAGGCGCAGAGCAGGCAGCTAGCGCGCCGCCTACTAGTAGGGTGAGCGCTGTCTTACTTAGTTTGCTTGCCAAAATATGCATGTTTCAATCCTGCGCCAAGGCGCCTTAGTTTGAGGCTGTCCCGACTGGCTTAGAGCGTATCGGGTTTCAATATCACCGGAATTAGCTGCTATGATGCGTATCACTGCAGCAGTGCTTACGGTGCGCAAAGTTTGCACTAATTTCAGTATTTATTCTACTTCAGGCGCGACGAAATTAACGCCTAACCCTTTGGATTACTGGGCTATGAACAGATTTATTAGAGTAACTAACGTGAGATCCTCTGCATTGCTCCAGGTGCTTTGCCTGCTATTTACGCTGCTTCTCGGTAGCACCGTTGTGGCGGAAATCCACATTCAGAAGACACCCGATGGTGGAGTGCAACCGCGATTAACTGTCGATGACAGCGGTAATATCCATCTGCTCTATTTTAAGAAACGACTCTCAGCTCCCAGCGCGCGGGAGGGAAATCTCTACTACCGACAATACCTGCCGGAACAGAATCGCTTTGGTCTACCTATCAAAGTGTCCAGCAATGCCTATGATATTCGTACCTTTTCTATAGCGAGGGCCTCCATGGCGGTCGGGGGTGATGGTCGAGTCCATGTGGTTTGGTATCTGCCGCGCGACAATCAATATTTCTACACTCGCTCGAACACCGAGCGATCGAAGTTCGAGACACAGCAGCCTGTTGTCGACGAATTCGGTGAAGGCCTCGATGCTGGAGCTGATATTGCTGCGCTAGGGTCACAGGTTGCGATTGTTTGGGGAGCGGGTGCTCTGAGCCGTGAATACGAGCGAACCGTCTATGGGCGCATCTCCACTGATTCTGGAGCGACGTTTAGCGATGAATTGCAGATGGGCGATAAGGAGCTCGGGGCTTGTGCCTGTTGTTCCCTCGCTACAAATTTCGGTGATGAGAATGAGCTGTCTATCGCCTACCGTTCCGCGATCGATGGCGTGGGCCGGCATATGCAGGCGCTAACTCTGCAATTTGCAGATAAGAAAATTCAGGCGGCCCGCTACGATGAGCTAACGCCGTTACAGGAATGGGAACTATCAGCCTGTCCGCTCAGCACCAATGACATCACTGTCGATGCCGAGGCCAATCAATGGTTGGTCTTCGAAACTGAGGGCCGCATCAACCAATTGAAGCTGGGCACTGGAGAGGAGGCGATGCCGGTGGCCGAGCCTTTCATCAAAACCCGTCAGAAGAATCCGGCAGTGGCTATCAATAGAGAAGGCAGTCGCTTGATCGTCTGGGGCGAGGGGATTAGTCACACGCGAGGCGGTAGGCTCAATATGCAATTGTTCGCCGCTGACGGATCAGACAAGGGCCCGGGATTTGCAGAAGAGATTTCCATCCCAAATTTTAGCTTTCCCGCGGCGACAGCCTTGCCAGATGGCAGCTTCCTCGTGCTTTATTGAGGCCACCGGTAAGGAATGACTGAGAAGGCTTAGTTTGGCAGATTCGAATTTCGAATCTGTTGTCGGATCAGCTCATTTTCCAGATCGTTAAACTGACGCTCACTTTCCCTTAGACTTCTGTTCCGTTGATTCTGCAGAGCATTCTGTAGGCGCTGTCGTTCAGCATTCTCAAGCGCGTTGAACCGATCATTCGAAATCTGTCGACTTAGCGTAGCCGTGCCCGCCCCATTTGTTGCGGACCCGCTTCTTAGCCGATTGAAGGCACTAAACACAAATTGGGTTCTGCTGCGCAGGGTGTTCTCGCCGCAGGTGAATTCAATAGAGACTAACCGTCTCAACATCTCTTCATTATTCGCGGTGTCGGAATCCAGATCTGATGTAACGGCCTGATCGACGTACTCATCTCTCCAGCTCTTCAGAGTACGGCACTGTTCAAGGTAGTTCGCCATCAACTCGCCGTCTAGGGCGTTGATAAAATCATCGCATACGGCCTGAGTGTTCTCGTCGGATTCGAAAGCGGCGAGGCAGTCGCTCGCCTTTAAGTCCAGCGCGATCAGGGCCTCGCTAGTCGAGTCGATATTTTTTTGGAAGTCACTTACTTGTGCTGAGGATCGAGGTGTAAACAAAGGGGAAGAAGCGAGAAGAAATGAACAAATCAATGCCAACGCGAGCAGAGATGTTCGCGTTGGCTCCAGCTTGATTATTAGCTTAGCTCTCATAAATCTTGAAGCGCTTATCCCATTTCTTAAATCGTTTGCGACAGTATTTCTCTAGCTTCTTGTGCGTGGAGAAGAATAATTCGCTCGCATCTTTGATGGATTCATCAAACTCACAAAAGTCGTTGTCATATTCGCGACATACCCAGGGGCGGGTATCATAGATACCGCAAACACCATGTGGCAGCAAGTGACTGCAGTTTGTCTCTATGTGTAGAAACCAGCCATCGGCATCTTTGAAAATATTGATACCTTCATGAGATACCTGCCAGAGCAGGTGGTCAAAATCTTCCTTGGTTTTCGGAGCAGGGATCTTCTGATTAATCGAGTTACAACAAATAGATTTCTTACACTTTGAGCATTTCTTATCGAGGGCAACTTCTATTACTTTGCCGTCTTTTTCCACTTCAACCATCTTAATCGAATTCTTATCATCCATATTCCATACCTGTAAATTTGCCGCACTTACTCGACTAATGTCTCAGTTCGTCGAGCGTCAATTCTAACACTGCTTTTGGTAGAAGTAGTACGCTTCATTGCAAGGTCGCGATTGCTTTACATTGGCTTCAATGCTGGCCAGAATAACGCCTCACTCTTGAGGAATGCGCTCATGTCTCTCCCTAGTCTTTTGGCTAAGCCGCTCACTAGTTTCTCGACTAAGTCAGCTCTAAGATTGTGCTCAATTAATATGCGATTTAGAGCACTGCTTTGTTTGATTCTAAGCGGCGTATTGCTGTCTTGTTCGACTGAAGAGGCTATCGCAACTTCAGCAAGTGGTGATGCAGGAGGTGCCGAACAGGATAGCATCGAACAAAGTAACGACATGGGGATTCGGCTGCGAACAGTATCTACCAAGCCTTGGCTGATCACCGGAGGTGATGTGCTGGTAGAGGTCACAATTGGTGCATCGGTCAACTCGACACAGCTTTTGATGAGCCTCAACGGTAGCGATATTAGCGACCGCTTCAGGGAGACCGCAGCCACAACGCTGCAAGCCTTGCTGACGGACATTCCAGAAGGGGACAGCACTTTATTAGTCGAGCAGAGTAACCAACAGCTGAGCGAGTCGCTCACGCTGACTAACTATCCACAGAGCGGACCCATCATTTCTGGGCCTCACGAGCAGCCCTACGTTTGTCAGACCGAACAATTCGAGACAGTGGCAGGAGAGTCACTGGGAAGCGCGCTGGATTCGAACTGCACGATTCCAACGCGTGTTGACTACGTTTATTGGTCAATTCTGGATGAGGTGTTCAAGCCCTTGCCTCTTGAAGCCGAAATCTCACCGCCGGAGGACATGGGTTTAATTACTGTCATGGGTCAGGTCGATGCGCCCTACATTGTGCGAGTCGAAACGGGCACGGTGAACCGGGCGATTTATGAGATAGCCATGCTGCACAATCCGCTTGATGGCTCCCGCTTTCTGGACCCATGGAACCGCAGTTCCAACTGGAATGGCAAGTTGGTGTATACCCATGGCGGCGGTTGTCGTGCCGGTTGGCATCAGCAGGGAGATAGGACCGGCGGTGTAATGCGCCGCGGCCTATTCGAACAGGGCTATGCGCTGACATCAGCGACGCTGAACGTATTCGGCCAGAACTGCAATGACTTGCTAGCCTCCGAGACACATATCATGGTGAAAGAACGTTTCATCGAACACTATGGTGAGCCGGACTACACGATTGCAACTGGCGCCTCGGGCGGTTCCTATCAGTCGCACCAAACAGCCGACAACTACCCCGGCGTGTTCGATGGCATCATCGTCTCTTCTAGCTTTCCCGATGTTACGACTGCGACCATCTTTACACTCGCTGACGCGCGATTGCTGCATAACTACTTTAGTGCGCTTGATGTGGAAACATTTACTCAGGAGCAACAGCGCGCTGTGTCAGGCTTTGGTGTCTGGGAGTCTATTGCTAATCTGAGTCGCGGTGCGGCGCGCTTGGACCCACTTTATAACATCGAAACGCCCTTAGAGGAGCAGGGCGGTGAGATCAGCATTCCGGCATTGCAGGAAGAACTGTATTCGATAGAAAGTCCTGGCGGAATCCGTGCAACTGTCTATGACCATACCGTCAATGTGTATGGAACCACCGCGAATCCTTTCGATCCGGCGCAGAAGTTGGCGCAACGGCCACTTGATAACGTCGGCGTACAGTACGGTTTGTTAGCATTGAATCAAAGCGCTATCACGGCGCAGCAGTTCCTAGACTTGAATCAGGGCATCGGTGGCTTCGACCATGACATGAATCATGTGCCAGAGCGGCACCGAGCGGATTCACAAGCTAATAAACGTGCGATAGAGTCAGGAAGAATCCTCTATGGGGGGGCGGGATTAGCCGCGACGCCTGTTATCGACTACCGAACCTACAACGATCATCGGGAGGGCGGTGACATCCACATGATCGTGCACCAGTTCTCGACGCGACAGCGGCTGGTTAACGCGAACGGCCATGCGGACAACCATGTGATGCAGGTAGGTGGTCAGTGGGACTTCACCGAGGGGCAGGATGACCTGGGAAATCTATTTCGTCAGATGGGCTATTGGATTCGAAATATTCAAGCCGACAGCCTAGAGCCTGATCCGGCATTGCGAGTCGTACGCAATAAGCCGGCGGGCCTCCTTGATAGCTGTTGGGATACTACTGGAGAGACTATTGAATTAGTCGAAGAGCCGTTGGAATTTAATTCCGGGTCGCGCTGCGGTCAACTCTATCCTAGCTATCAAACGCCGAGGCTGGTTGCTGGCGCGCCGTTAGCAAATGATATTGTGAGTTGCCAGTTAAAGCCTATCGATCTAGCCGACTATGCAATCTCTTATACAACCGATGAGTACCAGCAGCTGTTGAATGTATTTCCCGAAGGAGTCTGCGATTGGTCGCGGGGTGATAGTAGCGGGTCGAGACATCAGGGTACGTGGAGGTCGTTCGGGCCTTCGCCGATAAACAAGCTCTATTAGCCTGGAACAACGGCGGTGATTGCAGATGATTCGCCGGGCTATAACTATTGATTGCTCTAAAAAAAGCAGAAGCGGAAATAGACCATGACTAGAAATTATGAAAATTGCAGACTTCGTTTGGTGCTCATATTGGCAGCGCCATTAATTATGCTCAGCAGTATCAATACTCAGGCGCAGGAGCTGATCGCCGAACAGCTAGCCACGACTGTCGATGATGGTTTTACGATAGCGGTAGTAGGTGACATCATCATTGCCTATCCACTCGATCATATGATGAGTGATCCAGGATTCCGCGCGATTGTGGAACTCACACAAGGGGCTGACGCAACAACGGGAAATCTGGAAGGCAATATCATCGACGGTCGTACGTTTAAGGGAACGTCCGGAGGCGGATTCGGTGGAGAGCCTCTGGTTGCCGAATGGGTTAAGAAAATGGGTTTCGATATTGTGTCGCGACCCAACAACCATGCAAATGATTTCGGGCCCGGTGGACTCGTGGAGACCAGCAAGCATCTTGATCGGGTTGGTCTGCAATATGCCGGCTATGGAGACAGTTATTGGGCCGCGAGGGCGGCGCGATTTTACAGTAGCCCTGGAGGCCGTGTCGGCATGGTAGCTGTATCAGATCACAACCCCAGGGCGCAACCGGCGCGTGGTGAATGGCCTGGTACGGGTGGTATTGCCTCGCTCAGAGTGAATCGATTTTTCATGTTGCCGGAGGAAAACTGGGATGCCTTGCAGAGCTTGCGCGATAGCTTTCCCAATGGCACAGGTTTCTACGCCAGAGGTGCGAATACCGATTCTGATATCGCCTTTATAGGTAATCAGTTCCGTAAAGCGCCACTTGGAGTCACCGAGCCTTACTATCATTATGAAATGCACCAGCAGGACCTCACCGATACTCTGGCTTCAGTCAGAGAGGGCAAGATTAAATCTGACTTCATCACGGTGGCGATTCACGCGCATCATTTTCTGGAAACAACTGGAGGTTATCGTGGCGAAGGTATCCCCGAGGCGGAGCATATCGATACTAACCCCAGCATAGCCGATTATTTGCCCGAATTTGCACATGCCGCAATCGATAATGGTGCAGATCTATTTCAAGGCACGGGGGTGCATGCTCTGCGTGGTATAGAGATCTACAACGATCGACCCATATTCTATGGTCTAGGCGAATTCATTCGGCAGATGGATGTGATTGGTCTAGCGGGGCGGGGAGATCCGCAGCGCAGTATAGGGCCGGCGAACGCAGAATTCCCGGTAAAGTTTGAAAGCATCATCGCGATAAATGAATACGAAGGTGGCAGGCTCAAGGAAGTTCGAATTCATCCGGTAGATGCGCGCTATGATGAGCAGAAACTGGCGCAGCGGGGAATACCTCGAATCTCGCCTCCGGACATTGCCCAGCGCATCTTGCGTCGCCTTCAGGAATTGTCTGCGCCGCTCGGCACTGAAATTCAAATCGTCGGAAATATAGGTATTATCAGACCCTAATTTACCTTTGATTTTGTTCTGAAACTAACATGATGCGCATCTCGAGTCGTTTGATCTCACGCATCAGCTCTGCCTTCTGTATTTGCTGCCAGCCTAGTATTTTTAGCATGGTGATAAAGAAGCAACAGCCCAGTATCAACAGTGCCCAGTTGAGGCTGGATTTAATATCAGAAGTACCCAGATACTGAATTACGAAGTAGACAAGCGCAGCTGTTACGACTAGCCCCCAAAAATACATGTAGTAGCTTAGCCACGCTTGTTTCCCCGTGAAGGTGAGGCCTATCAATTCGAAAAGGCCGGCGCCGTCGTCGATTTCATCTGTGGCTTTCTGATCCTCGTCCGCTAGAGCGTTGCGGATCTGCTCGTCAATATTACTCATGATCAATCTCCAATAATTTTGTCATCATCTTGCGTGCGTAAAAAAGTCGGGACTTCACGGTGCCACTCGGCACGTTAGTGACCTCGGCTATTTCCTGAATCGTCAATGCTTCCAGATAGTAGAGCCTTAGAATCGATGCTAATCTGGAATCCATCTTCGACAATAGTTGTTCGACGGTTAGCTTGTCTTCGATGCCGTCGCGAACTGGAATCTCTGGCAGTACTTCCTGCGTTTGAATAAACTCGCGCTCCCGTATCGTCTTGCGTAGCCAGTCCATGCAGCGCCTCTCCACTATGCGAAAACTCCATTTCGGATAGGTGACAGGGTCGTCCAACTTGCGCAGTCCCTTGCTGATGGAGATCAAGCTTTCCTGTGTCACATCTTTAGCCGCCTCTCTGCTCTTCAGCCGGTTCAAGGCGTACAAGAAGTAGCGCTGTTCCCAATTTTTAATCAATGTATTAAACGCGTCTTTCTTTCCCCGTTGGCTCTCGATTACAAGCCATTCGTTGAAACTGCGTTCTTTCAGGTCGCGCATAGTAGTTACTCGATAATACAGGTCGGCCGTGTTCCGCTATCGGTTCAGGCAGTGTAGCGATTGCCAGTCTACCAGTACGCTCTCATGGCAACCAAGGCCAGATCAAAGTTGAGTGCAATGGCCTGCGCCGCTGGCCGAATAGCGCTTGATTAATGTAAAGTGGTGGTTTAATTTCAATAGCTTACATCTACACAGCTATCAAACTAGATCGCAAGGCTGGAAATTCGGTCTAACGGAGAACTAACACAATGATTACGGTCAAGAAACTAATCACCATTGCTGCAATTATTCTAAGCAGTTCAGCAATGGCCGCCGAAAATTACGAGCCAGCGAGAACCGCCTCAGGCAAGCCCGATCTGCAGGGCTTCTGGACCAATGCCTCATTGACCACGATGCAGCGTTCCAGCAATTATGAGGAGGTCGGACTCACTATTTCCCTAGAGGAACTTGGGGAACTCACGGCGAATCATCATCAGAACGTACGTCAGGCTACCGATGACAATCAGGTACAGGGCGAACTGCCATCGGGGAAAGATCTCGGGCAGGGCCGCGGATATAACGCATTCTGGGTAGACCCAGGTTCCGCATTTGGCTACGTCAAAGGCGAGTATCGCACCTCATGGATCACCTATCCCGAGAACGGACGCATACCCTATTCCGAAGAGGGAAATAGACTGCGCCAGGAAAATCGCGCCAAATTTTCCGGTAATGATGGCCCAGAAGGACGCGCGCTTGGTGAGCGCTGCATCATCGGATTCGGTAGCACCGGTGGTCCGCCCATGAACAATGTGCTGTACAACAACATGTACCAGATCGTGCAGACAGACGACTATGTAATGATCATGGTGGAGATGGCGCACGACGCGCGCATCATTCCTATCGACAAAGATCACCGTCCAGATGCCTGGAAGCCTTGGCTGGGTGATTCGGTCGCGCATTGGGATGGCGATGTGTTGGTGGTCGAGACTAGAAACCTGCACCCACAGCAGGCGCCACGCAATATTGCGGCGCTGTCAGACCAAGGAGTAGTGATTGAGCGTTTTAGTCGCTTCTCCGATGAGCAGGTCCTGTATGAGTTTGAGGTCAGAGATCCAATTTTCTATACCGAAGCTTGGAGCGGCGAGATGGCTTTCAATGCGACAGACACTCAGCCCTACGAATATGCCTGCCATGAAGGTAACTACGGTCTGCCCGGCATCTTGGCCGGTGCACGCCGACTGGAGATGGATGAGCAGTAGTCAGCTCGTTACAGACTCGTAAATAAAAAGGGGCCAGTTGGCCCCTTTTTATTTAATTCAATTTTCTCTGTCGTGCTAGCCGATTACTCTTCCCAGAATCTCATCATCTCCATAAACATGAACGATGCCGACCAGGTAATAAGCGACAGACCTGTTATAGCCTCCATGCCAGCAAGAAAGCGTAGCTGCCCGCCTGGTTCGATATCGCCGTAGCCTACTGTGGTGTAGTTCGTAAATGAGAAGTACACCGCGTCGGTTAGGCTGCCATCGAACCTGCCCTCCAGCGTGCCGAAGTCGCCATAGCTAATCATAAGATAGAAGGCGAGCCCGAATATCCAAACTTCGATGATATGGGCACAGATAGTGCCGAAAACACCGATGATTACTCTCAACCGATGTTTCATCTTGAGTGTTGGTATGTAGACCCAAAGTAGCCTTAACATCTCGTAGTGAATGACTACCGTAACCGCGACGAGTCCGCTAATTATGAGGATGGATACTAGCATTTCTAGAATAGGTCCTGTTTAGATCGTTATGTGCTGAGAGTCCGTTATTCATAGTTCAAGAATCCACTTATGTAGACCCTGATGCTAGAAAACTGCAGCGATACTTAGTAAGGTTAAATTGACCTTTCGTGAATAGCAATACGAATACAATGAGAAGACGATAATGAGAATTCGATTGAATACGCTTTTCCTAGCCATCCTATCTCTTTCAGCCCTGCTGGTCGTACAGACTGCCCAAGCACAGCGCACCATCCCCGATGATGATCGGGAGTTGCTGTACGAGATCTACAAAGAGCTGATCGAGTATAAGACTACTGTAGAAGAGGAGAACAATACCATCGCGGCCGAGGGCATGGCGGCGTGGCTGCAGGCGGCAGGTTTCCCAGCGGAAGACATCTTCATCGGCGGCGCCTTGCCACACAAGGGTAATGTCGTAGTACGTCTACGAGGCACTGGCGCGAAGGAGCCCATCGTGATGATGGCCCATCTGGATGTAGTGACCGCAGAACGTACCGACTGGAATCTCGACCCCTTCGTACTCAATGAAGATGAGGAGTACTACTACGGCCGCGGCACCATCGATGACAAGGCCATGGGCGCGATCTTTATCGCGAACCTGATACGTTTCAAGCGAGAGGGTTATGTTCCAGATAGAGACTTCGTCGTGGCTCTAACCTCGGACGAAGAGAGTGGCGGTAGCAACGGTATCGGCTGGCTCTTGGAAAATCATCCCGGATTGATACAAGGCGCGCTCGCAATCAATGAAGGCGGCTACGGTCTTCTGCAAGAGGGTCAACCCCTTGCAAACACCATTCAGATCGCCGAAAAGATCTATGCAACATTTCGAATAACCGCAAAGAATCCTGGCGGCCATTCCTCACTACCCAGAGATGACAATGCCATCTATGACCTAGCCGAGGCCCTGCTAAAGATCCGTGATTTCAAATTTCCGGTCGAACTCAACGATGTAATGCGCGTTAGCTTTCAGCGTCAGGCTGAGATTAACACGGGTGAGCGCGCCGCTGATTTTCGTGCGCTACTCGAATCACCGATTCCACAAGACTCGCTAGATAGATTGAGTTCAGAAGCGGCAATCAACGCTCAGTTACGTACCACCGCCGTAGCAACGCTGTTAGAAGGAGGCCATGCACCGAATGCCTTGCCCCAGACTGCGGTAGCGAACGTGAATGTACGCATGCTTCCCGGCTCCGACCCGCAGGATGTCTTGGCAACTCTGATCGCAGTAGTCGATAACTCGGAACTCTTGGTGGAGTACCGTGGTGGTGGTTCCATTACCGATCCTTCGCCATTGTCTGAAGAAATCATGGCGGCAGTAGAAACTGTAACCGAGGCTATGTGGCCCGGCGTCATAGTAATGCCGACCATGTCTACCGGCGCAACTGACGGTGCTCGCATGCGTCGAGCAGGAATACCTACCTATGGCACTTCAGGTTTGTTCGTGGATCGCAATGACATGCGTATACACGGACAGGACGAGAGGCTGCTGAAAGAGTCGTTGTATGGTGGGTACGAATTTCTTTACAGAGTGGCAAAAGAGCTTAGTCAGTAGGAAAAGCAATAGTGCTATGGATTCATTGACTGAGCGCGTTATAGAACAACTGTGATTAACTCTGACTCTTAGCATTGAGACTATCAACCAAAAAAAGTTCGAAGCGTGTTAGAGAGTTAGTAATGCCAAAGAGATTAAGCAAGGTAGGTCTAGGGGTTTTCATCTTAATGGGCCTGATTGCTTGTAACGATTCGTCTAGCAATGAGCCGATTCAATTTGACAGCGTAATAAGCAATGGGCAACTCGTTGACGGTTTGGGCGGTGCGGCCAGGGCGGCCGACGTTTATCTTAACGATGGTGTTATTGCTGCAATTACCGCACCCGGGGAACTTGACGCTGCGGTAACTAACATCATAGACGCCACAGGAAAAATTATCGCGCCAGGGTTTATTGATGTCCACTCCCACGGCAACCCCTTAGAGACCCCCGATTTTGAAAACTTCCTCGCTCAGGGCGTAACGACTATTACGCTTGGTCAAGACGGTGATAGTCCAAATGTAGCCGATCTGGGTGAGTGGGTAGGGCAGGTAAACAAGAACGGTATTGGCGTGAATCTGGCTATGTTCGTCGGGCACGGAACGCTGCGTGAACTGGCAGGAATAGGGCAAGACCCAGCTCCAGGTCCCGATCAAATCCAGCGCATGTTGGAGCTACTGAACGATTCCTTGGACTACGCTTTCGGATTGAGCACGGGGCTTGAATACAACCCTGGCCTGCATGCTCAGGAATCTGAACTGCTTGAAATGGCGAAAGTGGTAGGCAGTCGTGACCGCGTCATCATGAGTCATATGCGCAATGAAGACGATGATCAGCTAGAAAATTCTATTGATGAACTCTTGAGCCAAGGTCAGTATGCGAGAGTACACATCTCTCATCTTAAGTCAGTCTATGGCAAGGGTAGCGCGCGCGCCGAAGAAATCTTAGAGGTGATTGAAAGGGCGCGACAATCGGGCATTCAGTTAAGCGCAGATGTTTATCCTTACAATGCCAGTTATGCAGGCCTTGCCTTACTGTTTCCGGTTTGGTCGAAAACCGATGAGGAATTTGTAGTGGCACGCAGAGACCGACGTGAAGAGTTGGAACAATACCTCGTTAACCGCATAACGAAACGCAATGGTCCAGAGGCAACGCTGCTCGCCACCGATCCCTACACGGGGAAAACATTAGCTGACTTGGAGCTGGAGCTAGGCTTGCCCTTCGAGGAAATATTAATCGACATAATTGGTCCACAAGGCGGCAGTGGCGCCTATTTCATCATGGATGATGAGCTGCAATCCAGATTGCTAATGGATGAAAATATAACCGTTTCTTCTGACGGTAGCGCTACCGGATTCCACCCAAGAGGCCATGGCACGTTTGCGAAAATTATCGAGGAGTATGTAGTAAATCGCGCGGCACTACCCCTAGAAGAAGCAGTGCGTAAAATGACGTCTTATGCAGCAGCGCTACTCGGCGTCACCGACCGAGGCAGTGTTGAAGTGGGTAAGGCCGCCGATTTACTAATTTTCGACCCCGCTCTTGTCAGGGCGAGAGCAAGCTATTCCGATCCGCTGCAACTCGCCGAAGGGTTTGCGGTGGTGATAGTGAATGGTGAGGTGGCTTTTCAGAATGGCGTGGGGCTTGCCGTGGCTTCAGGCGAGGTTTTGAGCCCTGGGGAGTGAGCTGGGATCAGGTAGCGAGTGTAGAGTAGCAATTAGTCTTCATCGATCTGCGTCCTTGGCGGCATTACTGGCGATCATGTGCATGAATCGAGAGTTGCTCTAGGGGCGCTGGGAATCAACGGCTCGAATTGATGCGGCGGCAATTTACAGTGGAACAAACCCTTTGGCAAGGTGGCCAATTCCCGAATATTCTCTGCAATGCAGTACTAATTTGACTAAAGGATTATTACAAAAGCAGCTTTTTTTAATAATCGATAAGGTTCTTGTCACTTTTACGCCTCTATTTACCGCTATGCGAGTGCCTACAGCCATCGAGATCGTACTATAATAGGCTGTCGGTACAGCCCTTCAGCGCTGCCGGATAATCATCTGAAATAGAAACCAGTTATAATCACCTGCTAGCCTCTAAATAACGAATAATGTGGCAGATTTTAAGAAAGAACGTGCTATCGGCTGTAATTGAGCTCGCGCGGGAACAATAGATTATCGATTCTGAGGAGAATGGAGTAATGAAAACAATTAACGCTATAGGCCTATTAGGGCTGCTGGCATTTGCCGCACCTGCTGTCTCATTTGGGCAAGCGACAGAGGTCACTTTCCACGAAGACATTGAGCCAATCTTGCAACGCAGCTGTCAAAGCTGCCACCGAGACGGTGGTGTAGGCCCAATGCCGCTAATAAGCTACGATCAGGTAGCACCTTTCGCAGGTTTGATTGAATACAAGACGTCTATTAGAGACCGAGCTGGTGCCATGCCACCTTGGTACGTCGAAAAAGGTCTGGGTATCCAAGACTTTAAGAATGATGTATCTCTAAGCGATGAAGAAATCGCTGCGATATCTCTTTGGGCAAGATCCGGCACACCTAAGGGCAATGAAGCGGATGCACCAACCCCCTTAGTGTTTGACGACAGCCTCACATGGACGGCTGGTGAGCCAGATCTTATTTTAAAGAGCAACGAGGTGACTAAGCTGGCTGGCACCGCAGATTGGTGGGGCGAGATTGACGCCTTGCTGATTGATATTCCGGAAGATCGCTGGGTTAAATCCGTTGAGGTTGTAGAAGTGAATGACGTCAACAGTCAAGCGGACACTGGCCGTGACACTGTCGGTGGCGCTTACATATTTCATCACATGATCTGGGCCACTGCAGCCCTCGACGAGAGTGGAAACCGGACTGAGCGAGGCCTCGCATGGCCAGTACACGAAGTGGGTCGCAACGCCGATATCTTTGATGAAGAGGCCGGCCGACTTTTGACGGCAGGCAGCTACCTGGTGTCGGATTCTGTGCACCTACATTCAAATGGCAGAGACACTACGGCGCATTTGGAAATTGGTTTCCGGTTCCATCCTGTTGGCTATCAGCCAAAATTTAAGGACGCCGCGTTCAATGCCCAAGGCAACGGCGTTGACATCAGCATAAGAGGCGATGAGAAGGATCAGGAATTGCATGCCTACACTACGCTGACTGAGCACACTAAAATTTCGACGTTTGAACCGCACCTACATGCTCCCGGCGAGCGCATGTGCCTTGAGGCGATCTGGGGCTACAGCGTAGAAACTCTTTCCTGTGTTGGCTATGACCACAACTGGGTTCGCGGTTACGCCTACGATGATGATGCTGCGCCACTCCTGCCTAAGGGCACGATCCTGCACATCGTGGGTTATATGAACAATACCGACACGAATCCTAACGTGCCAGATTCCAGAAACTGGCAGGGTTCGGGCAACCGTTCTGTAACGAATATGTTTATCGATCTAGGCATTCGAGTAACTATGACCGATGAGCAGTTCTTTGCAGAAATGGAAAAGCGTCGCCGGAATCTGAATCTAGGGCCCAACGATCACGTAATCGGCTGCCCTCTTTGTCTAATACCCTTGGTGCAGCCAATTGACAGTGCGGCGGCGAGTCAGAACATGACCAACGATGTCGCACTACAGGAGGCGAGCCGATAATGAACTTAACAAAAGGTTTTGCTCGCAAGGCCGTGATTTTTGGCTTCGCTCTATGTGTATCCATTAGCGCGACATTAGTTCAGGCGCAGTCCTACAACTTCGGCAAAAATATCGAAGTGGCCTACGAAGGTTGGCGCCCGCTCGAAGATGGCACTTTCAACTTCATGTTTGGCTACATGAACGAAAACTGGGAGGAGGAGCCTGATGTAGAAATTGGCGAGAATAATAATTTCTCACCTGGAGAGGCTGACCGCGGTCAACCAACCCACTTCTTGCCACGCCGTAATCGCTTTACCTTTGAAGTGAATGTCCCCGCCGATTGGGGCGACCGTGAAATGGTTTGGGAACTAACAGTCAACGGTGTGACACGCCGCGCCTACGCGACGCTGAAGGACGATTATCTGGTGGATAATATGGTTATCGCCTCTGAGACTGGCTCTCTAGGTGCCGGCACATCCAGCCCAGAGTCCAGAGCGAATATAGCACCAGTAACAACCCTTCAAGGCGACACGGTTAATGGTGAACATGTACGCAGTGTACGCGTTGGTGAGCCACTGAGCTTCAGGACTCAGCTGACAGATGACGGTGTTCCACGAGCAAGAAGTAGCGTCGACAGCATTCGGGCGTTTGCCGCTCGCGCGGGTGAGGGTACAACAGAAGAGATGATTCAGCAGCAAATGGCGCTGAGAATTCCATGGAAGCCGACGGTTCAGAAGATCAATGGATTGTTCTTGTCCTGGAACGTCTATCGTGGTGCTGGCAAGGTCACTTTCGATCCGCCTCAGCCAAAGCCGTGGGAAGACACTCGACCCGGTTCAAACTCTGCATGGGGATTGTCATGGTCACCACCGGAAATTGCTGCAGATGGCATGATCAACACTACGGTCTCTTTCGAGGAGCCAGGTGAGTATGTCCTGTGGGGCCGCGGTGATGACGGTGGGCTCTATCACGATGCGTTTATGACTGTGACCGTAACTGAGTGATGGTCTAGTCGGATTTATTTGCTTGTGGTCCAATAGCTTGGTTCTGCAAGTTTCAAAAAAACCGTGGCTTAGGTCGCGGTTTTTTTTGGATTGGATTTTTGGTTGTGAGTGTTAGGGCTATGAAATTACCTGTAAATAATTCAAACCCTACGACTCCGGTATTTACGGATCATCACTTCCACGTTACTTCCATAGCAAAGAAATGGTCGAAAACTTCCCGGTTCGGATGGTTTGAATCGTTGCGCTCGGGACTTCGAATATAGAAATCGACCTGTTGTGTGGCGGGGTTTATGGAGCCTGCCTCACCGCGGGTGGGGGACAATTGTACTGAAAGTGATTCTCGGTCACGCATGCCCTGAGTCACCATGAAGTGAATCTCGTAGTCTTCATAGAGAGTTTCACCATCAAGCATAGCTTTGCCATAACCCCAGCCAGCGACATACAGAAGGCTCTTGGGCCAATTACTGTCCCCACAGCCAGCATTGCCATGCTCGAATAAATACGCGGCTATACCGCCATCCTGACATGGTGAGAATTCATTGAATCGATCAAGCTCGATTCGATAAGTACCCTCGGGCAGTATTAGCTGTGCGTAGAATGTCCCGCTATTCTCAATCTCATTGACGTCGATTACTACTTCGCCGGCGACTGCTCGAACATTGGACGCATCATTTCCCATGTGGTCCCAGGGCGACGAGTCATTCAATGAGCCTACCTGGTAGAGGCTTCGTCCAACGATGTTGAATGCACCGTCAAAAAGTTCGTGTTGTGAAGGCGCGTAGAGCTCCATTTGTGTGTCAGGCTGCGTACGAGCGGTTCGCTCAGAAGTCATGTCAACGGAGTTCTGCTCAGGGCTGCAAGCCGCCAAAAACATTAAAAATACAAAAGGCACTAAATATTTCATGACGGGTCCCAAGACAGATTAATCGAGCGAGAAGTTAGAGATATACCATTGTTGCCTAGAGAACTAACATTTTCAATTCGCCGTGAGCGAATAAGCACAGCTGAAGGCTGGCTACAGGGCAAGTGCATCAAATCATTTGCTTCAAGGTTTTCAGCAGCCCGTGTGACAAATAAATCAATAGAAACAATGTCTTAAATACGCTAAATCAAAGCCTGCTCTAAATTATGCAAGAAATATGACCATAAAACCTATCCAATCCACTGTATTTTCACTCTGACCCTGTTTATTCTATTTTTACGCGTAACAATTGAGCCCAAAGCCCGTCTATTTATAGTAGTGAGCGAGTAAACCGTTCTCTACTCACCTAAGTATTCATGATTTGCTCGCAAATTATGAATACTTAGGAGTAATCCATGACCACTTTCTTCGGAGGCATGACTATGAAAATTGGGACAGCACTCGCCAGTGCCGCGATAATAACTTTAGCGATGACTTCCGTGGCTCATGCCCACCATTCCAGCTCCACTTACGATGTTGAACAAAGTGTTTCAATAGAAGGCGCTGTTACGAGAGTGCTGTGGGTCAATCCTCATGTCTTTATTTACATCGATCAAACTACGGAAGATGGTGTTGTACGAAATTGGGCCGTGGAAGGCGTTAATCCTGCGGGCCTGAGAAGGGTTGGCTGGAGCAGAGACACTCTGGAATTGGGAGACATTATTAGCGTTTCCGGTAATCCCAGTAAAAATATGACCTCTCCTGGCATCTACCCGCAGTCAATAACTCATGCTGGCATCAAGCTTTTCGACGAGCAGGAATTTTTTGCGGGCGTTTTCGCTGTCGAGGAGGCAGCGGTAGGCACGTCTAGCCTGGTGGGCGTCTGGAAAAACCCTTTGACTCCGGCCGTGATAATTCCTCGAGAGGCTATCATGGACTACCAACCAGGCGTTGGATTACACGAGGTTACCCAAGCAGGGCTCGAGGCATTGACGCAATTTGATGAACTAACCATGAACCCAGCAATTAATTGTGTAGAAGTTTCTGCTCCTCTAATCATGCATTTCGGGGACAACAAACAACTATTCATCGAAAACGATGTGATAAGAATCATTAGCGAATATGACGGCGGTGAACGAGTCATCCATCTTGGGATAGACACTCATGACGGCGCTGAATACAGCAATCAAGGTCATTCAATAGGTAAGTTAGAAGGCAACACATTGGAAATTGATACCACACACTTTTCTAAAAATAATTTTGGTAATGGTTTCGGTATTCCTTCCAGTCCACAGAAACATTTGTTCGAAAGATTGACTCTGAGCGATGATGGTAAATCAATAAGCTACCATTTCTCCCTCACGGATCCGATTTATCTGAGTGCGCCCATGAGCTTGGATACTAGCTGGGCGTATCAACCGGATGGAGAAGTCGTTGTTGATGAATGTAACATAGAGAGTGCACGTCGATTTCTTGAGAACTAATTATTGAATTTAAATAGTTGGCGTAGCTTGGTTTGGGAGGTGGTGCCGGGAACGCGCGAGTGAGCAGTTCGTTAATGGAATCACTGAGCTAAAATTGCTAAATCAACGTGTGTTAGGTGCTCTAAACTAAATTCTCTAAGCCTGGCAACATAACGTCCAATAGAGCCTGAGACGCCGGCTATTAGGATTGTTATGTGCTGTGAATGAAATCTGCACTCTTAGTAGGCATCTATTTATTAGGAGGAATCGAATACGTCCCTACAGAATGTGCAACGGGTCGGTCATCGCCGTCAGAATAAATCGTTACCTCTGCAACTGCTAATGTTCTGCCAAGTTTTAGCATTTTACAAACGCCCAGTATGTCTTTGCTAGCCACAGGCTTGCGTAGGAAATTGAAGTTCAAACTTGTTGTTACTGCTAGTGCAACTAAGCCAATCTCTCTAAGAATTGCAATGTAAATGGCGCAATCTGCCAGACTCATCATTGTTGGGCCAGATACGGTTCCACCGGGGCGTAAATCTTCTGTAGTAACTGTGCGCCTAATAGTCACAGAGTCTTCATCAAAAGACTCAATTAGGAAATTTGCTTGAGGAAATTCCTTAGAAAGAAATTCCTCCATTTCGGATCTGTTTACTTTGGCCAAATTTTACCGCCGTTATTGATATTGATTTTAAAAAGTAGCTTGGAGTTCATGTATTCAACTCAAATTTCTTAAAGAAAAGGAGAATTCTTATCTAGGCTTTGCGAGTTTAAGCACGAATCGATCAGTGCGCCTTTCGAGACTGGGGTCAAATGGAGAAAGAGTATGATCATCTTCTGCATTTTCAAGTAAATCACTTGTCCCTATCAAAACAAATCCTGCTTTTAATGATGTTTTTACGGCATCTTCAAAAGCTATTCTGTGCAAAGTTGTATTGTCTGCTCCTTCAGTTCCCTCATGATCTATAACGGTGAGAATTCCCCCAGGCCTTAATACTTCAAGGATGCTTTTGAGCATTGCATCTATATCGACAACAGAGCGGTTATGGACATCATGAAAGTTTAGAGCGGTAATTGCAAAATCTATCGAATTTGGGGGAATATCTGACACTGGGCCAATGAAATTTTCGACATTGGAGAGCCTGCTCATTCGTTCAGCTCTCTCGTCAGTACTATTTTCTGTAACGGCGATAGGGTTGTTCTGCATATACACTTTACCGCTTTGGCCTACCGCGTAGGAGAGGATTTCTGAATACCAACCGCCCATCGCGATAACGTCCAGAGCGGTGTCGCCTTCTTTCACTCCCATAAATTGTAGAATCTCGGGGGCCTTGCGGTTTGCATCGCGTGTTTTGTCCTGTGCAGGCCTATTAGGATTAGAGAGAGCTTGCTCCAATGCGCGTGTATTCTGACTATAGGCAGAACTGCATAACAATCCTAATGAGATAATCGCTACTAGTACTTTCATTGTCGATCCTAAATATTGTGTGGGGTGGGACGAGAGCATCAAAGTTATCACAGCAAATACTCATGTTGCCATTGGAAAAATAACAGAGCCCGCAGGGGCCAAATTTTGACCAGTGCATTGCTTGATCAAAATAGAACCCTCTGTCTCCTTCAACAGCCCTTACTCAGAAAATTTCCAACTTGATAGCCTGTCACGGTCATTTGCCGGCATTTCTCCAAACACCAGCTCCCGATAATCTTCATCACCATCGACGAACAATTTTAACCAGGCCACGGCCATGCCACCCACTAGGTCGTGTACATCGATATTGGGTGTAAGCCGATCATCACCAGTATCTGTATTGGCAATGAAGTGATTGCCACCCTTGATTTCGAGATACATTTTCGGAATGTCTTCGGAAAGACTCTCGAAATGAGGCAAGGCATGGTCGGCTACCGGTGCGATGAGATCATTCTCGCCAGCAATGACTAGTGTAGGAATTGAAATTTCAGCAAAACTACCGTCTGGTTGCCAGGGGGTGAAAGGGATGGCAGCTTTCAGTTCAGCGCCGTGGGCATTTGCTGCAATCAAAGTGCCGCCACCACCCATGGAATGCCCCATGATCGACATGCGGTCCTTGAGGATCTTTCCTCGCAAAGTTCCGCCCATGCGATCACTCTCGTTGCGGAGCACTTCAATTGCAGCCATCAAGGCGTCCGCGCGCAGAGAGGGGTCGTCGCGTAACTCATTGGTATCAAGGGTCAGTACAGCGAAGCCATGAGATGCAAGGTGGCTTCCCCACCAGCTCATGTTTTCCTGCGATTCTACGAATCCGGGCGATATGGCTACGCCTCCGAAGTCTTCCCCCTTATTGGCAGGAAAATAGATAGTTGCTGCACTAAATTCGGGTACTGCCGGGTAGCTTGAATAGTACGCAACCTGATAAGGCCCAGGGTTTCCTAGGGATTCTCTCGAGATTACTTGGGCACTAACGTTAACTGAGAATGAGAGAATCAGGGTAAGGGCAAGCAGGTATCGGATACGAATCGGCATTTCTAATTCCTTCTATTCAGAGCGGGATCAACAGTGTGGTGCAAGGACGTCGGAACGGCAATGCTATCGTAAAGTTGATGCTAGGGGCAGTGCGGTCGACTAACTTCAAATTCAGTTTTTCCTATCGCATTCCGAAATCTAAGGAGTCAACATCAAAAGGATCAGAGTAAAATGATCTAACAGGTAAAAGGTCGATGATGGAATAGATTCCAGTGTTGGAATTATCCCAACAGGCATTTGGCTGATTACTCTCATAGGATTTCGCGCTGGCGAGTTAGTTATAAACTGCTAGCGGAGTTAGTTCAACCACCGACCCGAGGGTTTTCAGTAGGGAGTAGAACCAAAATCGGGAACGCGCACAAAGCAACAAGTTTATGTCTATGGAAGCTTCCACGATATCTCGTGCGTGTCCTCGATTTTCCCCTCGGGTGCGCTGGTCGTTAAGTGAAAGAGTTGCCACTCTCCGCTATTTTATAGCTGCTCCTCGACAAAGGCTTCAATCTGACTAATGGTGCCTACGCCAACCTTAGTTGAGGCGGGTGTTCCCTGCTTGAACACCATCAAGGTCGGAATGCCTCTCACGCCGTATTTGGCTGTGATTTCCTGAAATTTATCGGCGTCAACTTTTACCACTTCCAATTTGTTAGCGTATTGCTCGGCAATAGCCTCCACCACAGGGCTTAACATCTTGCACGGTCCGCACCATTCGGTGTGGAAATCCACCAGTACCGGCTTGTTTCCCGCGTTGTTAATCAGCTTTTCAAATTGCTCGTTGCTGCTTAGCTGTTGCATGTTCTTATCCTCTCTTGATTGCGTTTTGAGTAACAGAGACGTTAGCATTGTTCAATTAATGGGATTAGTATTCAAAAATACATTATATTGTTGCAAAAATAGAACAATATGAAAGGAGTGATAATGGATCTAAACAGTCTGGCAATATTCGTCGCTGTGGTGGACGCGGGGTCGCTAACCGCTGCGGCATCACGGCTCAATATGCCTAAATCGAAAGTGAGTAGGCGGCTCTCCCAGTTTGAAGCACAGCTGGAAGTACGATTACTGACTAGAACGACTCGAAGCATTACGCTGACCGAACAAGGCAGAGCACTGGTTGCGCGGGCTCATCCTTTACTTAGCGAACTCGAGCAGCTGGAAGACAGCATAGCGACAAGTCAATCGGTCGCCGAGGGAATGCTGTTCATTCAGACGCCCTGTGACTTCTTCCCGAATCAGTTCGCTGACATTTGTTTGGAATTTCTTGAGCAGCATCCCAAAGTCGATCTAACAATAGGGCAATTCAGCGGTCACACACCTCAGAACATCGATGACAGCGACATCACCTTCGTGCTTCATCAGGGTGCCTTGCCAGATTCGTTCCATAACGCGAAGTCTTTGATGAGTATGCAGCAATCACTCTACGGGGCCCCCCGTCGTTATACGCGTGATCAACTGCTGAGCAGTGAGCTTGCCGACCAGCAATGTTTGTTAGAGCCCGGCGAAAATACCTGGCTGTTTACTAAGAGAGGTCAGCTCAATGCGGTCAGAGTGAGTGGCCGAATGGCGATATCAAACCAGAAACTGTTGATAGAGGCTTGTGTATCGGGTTTAGGAATAGCCAAATTGGTTGATGTAGATGTCGAGACTCAGCTACGCAGCGGCTCGCTCATCAAATTGCTCACGTCCAATCCTGTCGAAGCTCTCTCCCTGACACTTCTCTTTCGCAGCCAATTTCTGCCAGTACGCGCACGGCTATTCATCGATTTCTTTCAATCTCATGTGGGGCGCTTGAGTAGTCGGCTGGGTTGAGAACAGAGTGCGCTGTGGGTTTGGGAAAGAAACACGCTGAAAACTAGCGTATTTCTACCCTGACACCATTTGTTACACAGTTTTACCTAAATACGGGGCAAGATTGAGTCGAGAACAGTAGGTTCAGGCACCTCATCCATAATAGTACTCAATATAGTGAGATAGGCTTTATGAGAAGTAAGACAGTTCTGATTCGCCCCACTAGCATCCTGCTTTTCCTTGCTCTTAGCTCCTTTAACTCACCTAGCGTCGCTCAAGACAATGTAGGTGACGATTCCACTGTGCGCTATCCAGCTGCCTATTTCGAAGAATGGGCCCCGGTAACGGCACAGGACATGATGGACAGGATTCCTGGCCTAAGTAGTGGCGGAGGCAACTTCCGTGGAAGTCGAGGTCGAAGTGGGCGTGGTGGCCCCGGCGGTGGCAGCGGCGGGCGTGGCTTTGGTAGTGGCAGTGGCGGCAGTGAAATACTGATCAATGGAAAGCGAACTGCGGGAAAAAACAACAGCACCGGTGGTCAGCTGGGTCGAATTACCGCAGATCAGGTTAACTATTTCGAAATTATCCGAGGGACCTCTGGGGAGTTGGATGTTCGCGGTAGTGGTCAGGTCATCAACGTCGTGCTATTCGAAGAGCTCAGCTCTTCATCTTTGCAGTACGAGGCGAGGCTAGAATTTGCGGAAGATAATACGGTTTCTCCAGCCGTGAATGCCTCCTATAGCGGACAACAAGGGCCACTAAATTACCAAATTAGCGCCGAATCCAACGACGTCTATTTTAGAAACCTCAGTAAAGAGAATTCTATACTCGGTGATTTCTCACCCAACGATATCATTCGAGAAGATCGAGCCACCGATGGTCGTATGTCAACCATAAGTACGAATCTTGGCTATGAGATAAACGCAAAAAGTAGTGCGCGTTTTAATGCCCAGATTTCTAATGGAGATGGTGAGACGGATTTGTTTCGTCGCACAATAGACTTAAAAGTTAATCCAAATACCCTTGCACTACAACGGGAAGATAGTCCCAGTAACACGAAAAACTGGGAAGTGGGCGGCGATTATGAATACAACACTGATGGTGGCGGTCGCTTCAAGATATTGGTTATTAGCAACTCTGCCACTCGAGAGAACATCCGAGAACGTTTCGATCAATTTGACGACCAAACAGAAACGAAGAACCTTTTTCTAGATTCTGCCAGTACGACTAAAGAGCGAATCGCGAGAGCGTCCTTCACGTTCGACATTTTCGAAGGGCATAATCTAGAGCTGGGTGGAGAGCGTGCCCAAACTATCCTCGATTCCAGGCTGGCACTTGGCTTAGCGAGTTCAACAGGAACTCCTTCGGCAGCTCATGGAGGGCTGGTTCCCCAATCTGTTTCCAACGCTAACTCCTCAGTAGAAGAAGTTCGTTACGAACCTTTCGCCATTCATAACTGGGTTATTAGTCCAAACATGTCCTTGGAAACTTCAATACTGTATGAAACCTCTGAAATCATCCAGCGTGGCGATGTCTCAAACAAGCGAGATTTCGATTTCGTTAAGCCTAAGGTGGATTTTAGGTATGACCTTACACCCACTATCCAGTTACGAGGAACTATTGAAAAAGTTGTGGAGCAGTTGAGCTTCAACGACTTCGTAGCCGCTACAGATAACCAGGACGAAGACTCAAATGTACAGGCAGGCAATGCGAATCTTCGGCAAGAGTGGTATTGGAATTATGAACTGAATACAGAATATCGCCTTCCAAATGATGTGGGGGTTGTTAGCGGCCGAATCTACTATGAAGATTGGCGCGACAAGATAGGTAGGCTCGATGTTTCTACTTCAGAAGATAGCTTGCAAAGTGCAAACGGCAATATTGGAGACGGTACCAAATACGGCCTAGAGCTTAATAGCAGTATCCGCATGCGCATGATCGATATGCCGAATCTTTTGGTCACTGCAAGATTCTCGGTCGAAGACTCGGAAATTACCGATCCCTTTCTTGGCATTGAAAGGCGCTTCCTTTTTAGTAACAGAGGACGAACTTCGCTAGGCTTTAGACAGGATGTTCCTCGTTGGAATCTTAACTACGGGATGAGTTGGAATAATTCCTTCGATGGAAATCGCATACGCTATGATATAGACGATATCGAACTTTCGGGTGGCGATCCCTTCTGGCAAAGTTTTATAGAATGGCGCGGACCTCTCAATATGACCTATCGACTCGACGCGAACCGGCTTGTAAATGATGGGGAATTCTGCCGCGAACGACAACGTTTTGTTGGTCGAATCTCCAGTGGCATCATCGAAGAAATTGAAGATCAATGCAGCAGTTCTGGAAGATCAGTGTCTCTCAAGGTAAGTGGCACGTTCTAATGCTTCAGTAAGTAAATAGGCTTCAGCAGGAAAGGGGACAGACCATTCTGCTTAGAGCAGGATAGCGCAGCCGAAGGCTGGGCGTAGCCCGAGGTCAGGATGACCGAGTCACTAATTAATAAATGGGGTCTAATAAATGGGGTCAGAGTAAATATACAGTAGTTTTGGGAGTGAGGTGATAGCTCACCGGGACGGAAGAATCCAAACAGCCTTTGGCCTGTTTGTCCCCTCCGGGCTCGCGCTAGTGCGCTCGTTGCTAACTGCTGGCGCAGTTGGTCGAACCACCGACACGAGGATTTTCAGTCCTCGGCTCCATCGATCTTTCAATGCATCCTAGTTGATTCGAAAGCTGGACCCGTAGCTTAATGAGTAAGCGAATAAATTAGATAGTTAATGCCCAATTGATATGCCGAATTCGCATACTGCGTGGGATACCACTGATCGAAGGTGTGTTCCCAGCCATCGCCCATGTCTGAGTTCCAATTGATGAGCACCATGACGCGACCGTCATCATCTAGAATGGCGTGATTGCTGGCGTTGTCCATTCCGGCCTGTCCGAAGCCTCTCCTTCCACCACGCCCCGGAATCATCTGTGCGCCATCGATGTCGTAGAAGGTGTGATAGATCTCGTGGCTGGAATGTAGCTCGATGATCTCGCGATCTGGAAACAACTTGGAGAAATCTTGATAGAAGGCATCCCATTGTTGCTCTCCCCAGAAGTCATCGACTAAGAGGAAGCCGCCGCGCAGCAAATATTCTCTGAGGTTCTCAGTTTCTTTTGGGGACAAGGAGATACCTCCGTTGCGTCCCATCTCCAAGGCATACAAGAAAGGGTAGTTGAAGATTTCATCGTCGTCGAAGCGTAGCACGATGGGTTTTTCCATCACTCGCACATTGGACAGTCGCGCTACGCCGCGCAGGAAATTCTCATCGGCAGCCGGGAAGTCGGTCGCCCAGGGTCCGCCGTAGAAACCGCCGCTGTAGTAGCTGTCGTATTGAATACGTACGAAGGCAAATTCTCCGCCGATGTCATAGAGATCGGACTGATCTAGTTGCGCGTGCACGCTGAAAGGCGAGGCGGTAAGTAGGAAGGTGAGAAGAAGAATGCTGCGATTCATGACGGATGCTGACTCACTGCAATGATGATATGCGATAGTGTGTATCGACAACTGGCAGAGATCAAGTTAATGTGAGAAGTCCCTAGTTTTTGAGTTGCGCGCCATTGCTATGCTTATGCAAAAGAACAGGAAAATAGTAATTACTATCAGCAGGTTAGCCCTAGCTGCATTGCTGTGCATTGGGGCTCTTTCCAGCTACGCCGCCGAGGATAAGCTGCTTGTCGGTAGTGTTGTAGACAGCGCCGAACAAATGGCGGCTTATCAACAGCAGATCGAAGACCTAGAATTCGATTTCGGCCCCTATCATTCCAGTCTAATCGAGCCCCTCGAGAGCATGATCGAGTTGCTGAACGAGACCGAAGACTACGAACAGGTAGCACAGCTACAGAACAGGCAGCTGCAAGTGATGCGCACCGAACTTGGTTTCGAGCACCCCGATCTGATTCCCTTGCTGCAATCAATAATGGCCACACAACTGGCGCTAGGCAATTGGGAGGAGATCTCCGATCAGCTTGAACATATTCGCCATCTTCGCACCTCCATCGATGCTGAGAACACCGAGCTTCTACTCTCCGCCATCCAGGACCAGATCGACTGGTTGTTTAGTCGTATTACAATCGAGGATCGCAAAGAGCAAGTTCTCAATTTCTTTAAGGCTCGTGACTTGTATGAAGAGATCGAAGACATTGTCGAGGACAGCTATGGCGAAGACAGTCTCGAGGCCGCGCCTTGGTTGTATAAGGTCGCCTACAACGAATATCACCTCGTAAGTTTCCTAAACGCCTCGAAGGGAGTCGGTTCCGAATCGGTAGATCGACTCGTCCGTCGGGAGGGCACCTTTGGACTCGAGAGCCAGAACCGTTATGGCCTCAGCTCCAGATCATTCTTCGGAAACTCATCGGTCACTCCTGTCATCGAGAGAGGTAGACCAATAGGCGATGGATATCTCCGCGATGCGTATTCCATGGTGAATAAGATACAAGATGTCGTCGAAGAGACTTCTGATATCGAAGCGCAGGCGATGATGAAGATCTATCGTTCTGATTTTCAGTTGCTGTCCGATAGAGGTTCAGCAATTCGTGGCTATCGAGAGGCTCGGGATATGTTGCTTGAGGCCGGAATAGCGGAAGAAGATGTGCTTTGGTTCTTCGAGCGCCCTATGGTGATTCCGATGGAGGCCTTGCATCTAAATTTTGCCGATGCCCTCGCGGAATTGAGAGGACGAATCGAGTCCTTTGCATCTGTGAAGGAACAGGAGATGCACCTTGGCATGTTTACCTCCTGGACAGAGGCGCTAGACTCGACGCCGATGCCGCAATCTAAAAATCCATTCTGGCAGCTCGACTATCCTTTTAAGTATGCGGACGTTAGCTTCTCGGTGAATTCTCGCGGCAAGGCCTCTTCGGTTGACGTTCTCGCCACAGGGCCTGAAGACTTGGATTCGAAACGCAGCATCTGGCGTTCCGTTCGAGATATACACTTTCGGCCTGCGATCATTGATAATAAAGCGCGGCGTGTAAAAGATGTACGCATGCGTTATCAATTTATCGACGACTAGTTGCGGTAAGCTATTCGATTCTTAAGATTCGCAGGGGCCCAATGGTTCGCGCTTTAGTAGTTTTTATGGCAGGCGTCGCTTTGCTGGCCTGTTCCGAAGAGGGGGTCTCCGTAGACATCTCTAATATTAGTGACGAAGCGAGGACATGTTTGCTTGCTGCGAACTCTATGATAGATATTGCACGCGAGGTTGTAAACGATTCCAATAGTCGGCCCGAACGTCGCGAATCCCGACGTGTGTTGATGGAAGATTGGGTTGCGCGCCTCGAGATAGGGGAGGACCCCTGTTCGGTGTATGATGCGATTGGGTCTAGCTCAACAACGTTTTAATGAAAACCAAAAGCAACAAAAACAACAAACAGAATTACCGGAGCAATACTATGATGCAAGCCAAGTCCCTACTTTCAAGACTTATTCTAGCGCTACCCTTTTTCATGCTATCCAGCGCTGCACTGTCGCAGGCCTATTCCAATCCCTATGCCACCATCGAAGGCTGGGCGCAGTTGCCGAATGGCCGTATTCAGGGGGCCGTTGGCGATCTCGATGTTGATCCAGACGGCGAACATGTCTGGGCGGTTGTGCGCTGTGATGCAACAGCGCCAGATCGCTTTGGCAATGAGTGTGTGGACTCGGATTTAGACCCAGTGTTGAAATTTAACAGCGAGGGGCAGGTGGTTGAGAGCTTCGGCGGGGGCATGTTCATTTGGCCGCATGGCATTGATGTGGATGCGGACGGCAATGTCTGGGTAACCGATGCGGTCAGCAATGCACGCATACCCGACGGAGATGCACGCGGCCATCAGGTAGTTAAGTTCTCGCCAACGGGTCAGGTATTGATGGTGCTGGGCACACCCGGCGAATCCGGTAGCGGCCCAGACCACTTTAATGCGCCAGCCGATGTCGTGGTTGGGGACAACGGTGATGTGTTCATTGCCGATGGGCACCAGAACGACGGGAACGGACGGGTGGTTAAGTTCGATAGCAGTGGTAATTTCATCATGGCCTGGGGAAAACCTGGTTACGCGCCAGGCGAATTCAGAACACTGCATACCATCGCGGTCGATCAGCGCGGACGCATATTTGTTGGCGATCGCTCCAACAATCGTCTTCAATTGTTTACGCAAGAGGGTGAGTTTCTCGCACAGTGGACTCAGTTCGGTCGACCCAGCGGCATCTTCTTCGATCAGCATGACAATATCTATGTGGCGGATTCCGAGTCCGACGATGTGCAGAATCCAGGTTGGGAGATGGGTATCCGTATCGGTGATGCCAATCTTGGTTGGGTGAATTATTTCATTCAACTCCCAACGGGTGATCCTAGAAGCACGGTTGGAAACGGCGCCGAATTTGTTGCCGCCGATGCGGCTGGCAATCTGTTTGGTGGAGAGCCTGCGCCGAGAAAATTACAAAAATATATTCGCGTTCGCCCATAACAGATTATACAGGATTCAAGTATGAGGACGTTTAACAGAGTCTTTGGTCATTGTAGAAAGCTTTCGCTATTGTTGATTGCTGTCACCACTCAATTCGCTCTAGCTCAATCTCATCCGCCGATGGAATCAGAGGCGGATTTTCATCGAGCAATGGATGAGTTGTCTAATTGGGGTCGATGGGGAGACGAGGATGAGCTCGGCGCTGCAAACCTGATCACTGCCGAGAAGCGCAAAGAAGCGGCGTCGCTAATTACGGAAGGCATCGTAGTATCGCTAGCTCACGATGTGAATCAAGAGCCGGCTGTTGATGCCTCCGCCGTGTTAATACGTGAGGTGCTGCGCGTTAGTCCTACTGGTGCCTCCGACCGCTACGAGTACAGTGGCAGCTATCACGGGACTATACACAGCCACCTCGATGCGCTGGACTGCCATATCATGTACGAGGGCAGTGGTTATAACGGTGTCACCTATCAGGAAGTCGAGGCGGCAGGAGGCTGTCCGCGTGGCGATATCAATGCTCACAAAGATGGCATCGTGACTCGTGGAATTCTGTTCGACGCAACGCTGTTGCCGGGCAGGGCAACGGAGAATGGTTGGCTAGAACCGGGTACTGCGATCAACTATGACGACCTGTTGGCGCTGGAAGAAATTCAAGGGGTTCGTGTCGAACCCGGCGATGTAATACTACTCTATACCGGTCGTTGGAAGCGCCGCGCTGCGCTCGGTGCTTGGCCAACCTCAGAAGGCGTCGCTGGCTATCATGCCGACGTAGCCTATTTTCTGAAGGAACGTGGCGTTGCCATGATTGGTCACGACATGTGGAACGATGTGGCGCCGAGCGGCATTGAAAATGTTTTCCTGCCACTGCATAGCCTAGCGCTGGTCTCGCTTGGCGTGTCCATATTCGACAACCTCGATTTCGGCCGCGTGGCGGAGGTGGCCAAAGATCTAGGTCGCTATAGCTTCATGTTCACAGCCGCTCCGCTACGCATTGAGATGGGCATGGGCTCGCCGGTAAATCCATTGGCGACGTTCTAGCTAGCGCAGCACTCTTAGTCCTTAGTCTGCAGGGTGATAGATGTGAATCTGTTGATTGTCGCCAAACCAAGGATCAGGAAGAGCCAAGTAAAACCGGCCCAAATTAGTGCGAAGAAAGGCCAAATAAGTAAGCTTTGGGTGAACCCCGCCAGCCCTGATGCTGATTCGAGGGTCATGTCCACGCTACCCGAAACGAAACCGGATAAGAGGCTAAGTAGCAACCAGAGGAACAGACTGCCTATCCCGATTCCGGCCAGAAGAAACTTAAAAAGAGATTTTTTTGAAATATTTTTGCTATCGATAATCACTGAAAATCTCCCGAGCATCTCGTCAAAAATTATAGGGGAATGACGTTAGGATGTGGCTAGTTTCTGCGAATATAGGTCAGTATTACATCGTTACCTATCTTGTCGATTTCCTCGCCATCTACTAGATTGTAGTTTATTGCGCCGTCGTCGCCGATCCAATATTCGATGCCGGCATCGCCGAGCATCTGCAGCGTCTCTTCGCGTATTTCTCTGTTTGCCATTTTGAAACTACCGGTGCCATCACTTCGTGTAGCTTCTACTTCATTCTCAACTAAGCCGCCTTCAGGCTCTGGGCTGCAGGCAATCATTAGGCCAATGAGGATGGCCGCAGTCAGAGTTTTCATAGACTCTTCTATTTATTGATTAGCTTAGTTTGCAGTGGCTTCTTTTTGTGCCGCCTGCGCTTCTTGTGCCCGAGCACCGCGTAGCGCACCTACCATGCTGTAGTTGCCTTCGTGACAGGCATATTCGTAGATGTGGCCACTCGCATCACGAGTGAATGAGAATTCACCCTTCCAAGGCTCCGTGTAATAGGTAGGATCATCAACAGTGTATTGATAGTTCAGCTCGGTCTCAGAAGTCCGTGTGAAACGCTCGGTCACTCGGGCCGCGCTGCTGATTAACATGGGACGTCCGATCGTAGCGCGGGCCGGATTCACATCGCTGTAGTGAGTTGTTTCAACGACGAGCGTATCGCCCTCCCAGTGGCCGATGGAGTGTCCCTCAAAACTTCGAATCGCATCTGGGCGGATATAGCCATCCATGTGAATAACGCGCAGTGCCACGGCTTCTTCGCTTACGATGGCGATCTTGTCTTCGGTCTGCACGAAGCCATGAAATAGCTGATACATGAATGCGCGCATGGGGGGTGATCCCCATGCCTCGATGCAACGCTCTGTTCCCGGTCTTTCCTCAGGATGATCGAATCCAGAATCACCCTTAAAGTAATCATAGCTAGACATCTGTGTGCCTAATTCGTTGTAGGGCAGCACACCGTCTTCGGGATACACCACCACAGAGCTCCTAAACTCGCCATTCACCTTGGCCAGTGTTGGTGGACCAAATCTATCGACATCAGGATCGTTATTGTCACCTAGGTTCTGCGACACTACTGCAGCAAATCCAGCGGCCTGTTCCGGCGAGAGTATCAAAGGCATCTCGCCGGGTCGTTCCAGCATCGTGTTAAACACAGCGCCCCAGGCACCTTGAAAGTCAGGCTGCCCATATTCCGTCCTGGGTACCTGATAGGGCTCCGATGATTGAGAGAAACCTGCAGTACTGATAAGGCAGGTGACGAGGACTAGGGCGACTGTGCGAATTTTCATAGTAAATCCCTGAATTGATTCTAAGCGTTTTAGGATACCTAACACGAGTGTAGTCTATATTGTTGGTCTAGAATAATTCTGTAACCATTGTTATTCAATCAAAGCTGTATCTTATTATTTCCCGCTATTCATGAAACGCAGATTTTATGAGGCGCGCGAATTGCATTGTAGCACCTGCAAGATTAAAACAAAGTGCCGCCAGTACTGGCCAGAATTCCTTCCACAGCAGTAAATTAGCAAATTGAACAAGGATTAGCACCGTGAATATCAGCGTGACCAGCCCGTTCGAAAGGCGGTCGATATCATCATGCTTTTCTGAGTTGAGTCCTATGCGAACGTGAGACGAATAGAGTGACCACATCATATAGGCCGACCAAAGTAGGCTGACACTTATCCATGCCGTAGACAGTGATCCGGGGAAAGAATAGGACAACAATAGAGCGAGTAGGGCAAAACCGGCGGCAGTCAGACTGGACTCAATTAGAAATGCTAAGCGGAGGTTATCACCGGGATGCCAGGCGCCTTCTCTCCTGCTCCCAAAAACGATAACGACGCCACTAAAGCCGGCGAGCGCTATGGCCAGCTGTGCGATGCCCAAGAGTGTTTCGATATATCCTTGCAGCATAAAGCTGTTTCTCGAAAATCAGTTAATTGCTTGCTAAAGCTTCTGTTAGAGCGTTTGTATAAGTTGCTAGATCAAAATAATCGCGCCAGATTTTTATTTTCCCGTCTTCGAGCTCGAAATATCCAAAATAAGGAAGGTTTACAGTGCTGCCAGCAACGAGTGTTCTGTCTAATCTCTCCACCATGACGACGTCGCCCTCGGCTAATAGGCTGACTATTTCCCAGTCGGTGCTTTCCTATGGTCGTATAAAGCCGGAAATAAACTGTTGTATTTTGTCGCGGCCCTGCACTGCTGGTGAGGGGGTGTTGTGATAAATTCCGTCTTCTGTGAAGTAGCTGGCAAGCTCATTGGGATCGAGCCTGGACCAAGAGTCAATAAACTCTCTTATTATTTTCTCATTCCCGGGCATCGTTGGGCTCTCCTGAGCAGCTGTACCAAGGCATATTGCAGTGCTCAATAACAGCGCGAAAAACTTAAGAGTTAGATTGTGCATAGCTAAATCTCTTTACTGGATATACGATTGCGAAAATGGAATAGGATTATAGACTGTTAGTATAAGAACCAGCCTAACATATTACTAGACTCATAATTTCACCATTTCGATAGCGCTTTCCAGTAGGTGTATAAGGGCTGGCATTCGAAGATAGATTGCGGCGCATCAACGAAGTCCTGTTCGTATGCAAGCTTTCCAAGTGAACTCCGCCAGCTTCTTGTGCGCACTGTTCGTTATTCTTCTGCGATTTAGTCTAGTGCGTAATCTCTTGCATTGGAATAAAAAACTTAGCACGACCCATGGTTGACTAGTCGAATTTGACCGCGCAGCAACGCCCAGCCCATGCTTGGGGATTAACTGCTAGTATGGCTTCATTCATGATTGAACTAAAAAATGTACAGAAGTCATATGACGGCGGAGCAACGCTCGCTGTAGCGGATACATCCCTCACCGTCGAGCGCGGTGAATTCCTCGGTCTTATCGGTGCCTCGGGCTGTGGAAAGACCACAACTCTGAAGATGATCAATCGTCTGGAAGAGCCGAGTAGTGGTGAGATACTGATCAATGGCCGCAATGTAATAGATCAGAATCCCGAGCAGCTGCGTCGTAATATCGGCTATGTGTTTCAGGGGATAGGCCTATTCCCACATAGAACCGTAGCCGAGAATGTGGAAGCCGTTCCAAAATTGCTGCAGTGGTCTGCGGAGGATATCCGGGCTCGCTGCGAAGAGTGCATGGAGATGGTGGGCCTTCCCTACGATGAATATGGCGATCGCAGTCCATCGCAGCTTTCTGGTGGGCAGCAACAGCGCATCGGTGTAGCGCGAGCTCTAGCGGCAAGGCCGGAAGTGGTGTTGATGGATGAGCCGTTTGGTGCGCTCGATCCAATCACGCGTAGCGAACTCCAAGAAGAATTCAAAAGCATCCAGAAGAACATGGAGCTGACGGTAGTCATGGTTACTCATGACATGACCGAAGCTTTGTTACTGGCCGATCGTATCGCGGTGATGCGTGAAGGCGTAATCCTGCAAGTTGGCACTCCGAAGGAATTATTAAACAATCCATCTCACGACTATGTGCGTGATATCGTCGCCATGCCGCGAAGGCGAGCTCATCAGCTCGAGGAGTTGATGCGCGATGAGTGAAAATCTGCGCGAACAGCTGCTGCTATTGCCGGCCTATTTTCAAGGTCACCTATTGCTGACTCTTGCTGCCATCAGTATGGGTATTTTTATCTCTGTTCCGCTGGGTGTTTGGGCGGAACAATCGGCACGTGTTAAGCGTCCGCTGCTTGTAGTTGTCAGCATCATTCAAACCTTTCCTAGCCTCGCGATACTCGCGCTGGTGGTTGCGCTGCTCGGTGGCCGCATAGGCTTTCTGCCTGCCTTCATCGCGCTGACTCTCTATTCAATGCTGCCCATCGTGCGTAATACGGTCACTGGCTTGGAATCGGTATCCGCTTCGGTAATTGATGCGGCGAAGGGTATTGGTATGTCGCCGAATCAGGTGCTGCGCGAGGTGAAATTGCCATTAGCGATGCCGGTAATCGTCGCGGGTATTCGAACGGCGATGGTGTGGACTGTTGGCTTGGCAACGTTGTCGACACTAGTTGGCGCTACCAGTTTTGGAAACTATATTTTCACCGGCATACAGACACGCAACCTAGTTGCAGTCACGGTGGGTAGTTTGGCTTCTGCGGGGCTGGCAGTGAGTCTCGATGGTTTAGTTGCCTCAATCCAGTGGCTTCTGGAGAAACGTAGCGAGGCAGTGGATTCCGCTAGACTGAAGCGCATCCGCGTGAGTGTCTATGGCGTCATCGCTATTATTGTTTCTATCGCACTGTACGGGCTGATGCCTCAGCCTCGCGCCGATTTCGTTGTGGCGGGAAAGCCCTTCACCGAACAG
>NVUL01000013.1 GCA_002401885.1 SAR86 cluster bacterium | reverse complement strand
CAAGAAGCCAATTTTTATTTCATTTGTCATCACAGTATTAGCCTGCATTCCGCTCTACTTTCTCAGCTCGCAGGAGTTTTCACTAACCCTCTCCAATTTTCCAATAATCGCACTTACCTTATTCGTCATTGTCTTAATCAGCAGCTTCTGCGCTCAACTGAGCTCCGCCCGATCGGGTGGCGATCTCTATGATGATGACTATCCTTCAGCTAGGGAAACCGGCAGCGTGAAATGGTTCAATGCCAATAAAGGATTTGGCTTCATTACTCGCGATAGCGGCGATGATGTATTCGTTCACTTTCGCTCAATACGTGGAGAAGGACACCGCGTCTTGCATGATGGCCAGCGAGTGGAATTTGAAGTCAGCGAAGGGGATAAGGGGTTGCAAGCAGATGATGTGGCCGTAGCCGGCTAGGAGAAGAGCATCTTTATGCCCCTACAACCCCCTCAGTAATGAGGAGGTTTCTCAACCTGCTCCGCCTGCCCCCCAGCTGGCCCTCTTTCGACAGCATTTTGCAACTGCTCTTTTATTCCAGACATCTCACTTATGAGCTCATCTAGCTGACGCTGCTGCCTGGCCACTATTGCGTTAAGATCTGTCAACAGGTCCTCCTGATAGCTAAATTTAGTTTCCAACTCGATAAGTTTCTCTTCCATATCTCCTACCCCAAAATTCGATCGCTCTCTATTTATTCAATCACTTCATCAACGATTGAGTTATCGGTGACACTTCTGCATTATTCTGTTAATACTAGCCCGTAATACTACGCCGTATCGATTGAATTTTTACAAGTAATTCAATCGAGGAAGTGTGGAGACTTGCTTTACCCTAATCCAACGCATGGTTTTTCATCTCAGCGACACTAGCAGGAACAGAAATAATGGAAAAAGCCCCCATCAACTGGACGAATATGCTGCTGTTCAGCCTAACCCCAGCGTTTGCCCTAATACTCGTGCCTCTGTATGGCTATTTTTACGGCTACGATCTCTACGAGTGGATGGTATTCGTACTCCTGATGGGTTTTTGTGGCATGTCCATTACCGCCGGCTACCACCGSCTRTGGTCACACAAGGCCTAYAAGGCACACCSRTTRATTCGARYMMTATTTGCTYTMGGAGGCGCCTGCGCACTGCAGAACGACATCTTRACCTGGGCRTCRGGGCACCGCCGCCATCATCAATTTGTRGACAACAAYGATMGSGACCCTTATTCAGCCMGSCGTGGATTCTGGTTTTCTCATATMGGATGGATTYTGCGCAACYACAAAAGYGGYGCAGAGGACTATTCGAATGTTAAAGATTTAATGAAAGACCCAATTGTAGTTTGGCAGAAGAAACACTATCTGAGCCTGCTATTGATAATGAATATTGGTCTACCTGCATTTCTAGGATTTATTCAYGGAGATATTATCGCCGGTATATTACTAGGCGGCCTTCTGCGCTTAGTCCTGAGCCAACACGTAACCTATTTAATAAACTCCATAGCACATATGTGGGGTCGTCAACCCTACAGCGAGAATAGCTCGGCTAAAGATAATCCAATTCTGGCGTTTTTTACRTATGGTGAGGGTTATCATAATTATCATCACACTTTTCAATGGGACTATAGAAACGGTATTCGCTGGTGGCACTTCGATCCAACGAAATGGATGATTAGCCTGCTCTCCTTCGCCGGCCTAACCCGCGATCTTAAACGCTGCAATCCTGCACAGATCGAGAAAGCCCGACTCGAGCTTCAGTACCTGAAAGCGACTGAGAAATGTGAGCGCTTCGATATACCGGAGAGTTGGCGACTACGACTGGAAACTGAATACGAGCAGCTCCTACAGACCCTGCAACTTTGGACTGAACACAGGCAGGCTTGGTACGAGGCCAAGGGAATACAGTTTCAAGAAAGTCTCAACTCATTAGATCGGCTTCAACTGAAGCATGGCTATAAAGAAGTTCAATATCGGTTGAAGGGACAGAAACAGCGCTGGCAGCATCTATTGCGTGATTTGGCGCAACCACACCCACAACTGATCTAATTCCGCGTTATTCTCGTAAACGGATTAGTGACTACCGCGTTATAGCCTATAGAGCTATGCCACTTCGCCTGAGCGAAGTGGGTTTGGACCACTATTCGTCGCGGCTATCGGAAGCAATGAGATTCTGGCAGAATTGCCTACTAAATAGGATTCTATGGTCCATAGACTAAGGATTCACAATACTCACTAGCCCAAAGGCTTACCGGAAGACAACGACATGAATATCAAGCAGAAATCACAAATGCTAGCCCTGTTGACGCTTACTGCAGTTAGCACATCTGCCTGGGGTGTGGAGGAAGGCGATAACGCACCCATTTTCGACCTGCCCTCTATCTATGCTGACCATCCAGCTATTAGCACGGCGAGCCTCGAGGGGAAGACCGTCTACGTGGACTTCTGGGCCTCCTGGTGCGCACCCTGCCTCACTTCACTACCACTTTATAATGACATGTATCACAAATACAAAGATCAGGGCTTGGAGATAGTCGCTATCAACGTAGACAATCCAATCGAAGACGGATTGGACTTTCTTCTCGATACACCTCTGGATTTCTTGATACCAGCGGACCCCGACGGCGAAGCTGCGGAGTTATTCGAAGTAATCGGTATGCCAACGTCTTACCTGATTGAGCCTGATGGTACGGTCAAGCTCGTACACATGGGCTTTCGATCCGGCGACATTGAAATGATTGAAGAAGCTATTCAAGATTCTCTAGGTGGCAACTAGCTACCTAGAGCATTAACGAGGAGGCAGTTCTAATGCGACAGCTCCGATGCTCCCTACTTCTGTCGATTTGTACTCTTATGCTGATCTCCTGCGCCGATGTGAGGGCGTGGGAGCGTGGCTATCTCGCTAGGGAAGAAATGGCATGGGATCCCGACGCATTGGAAAGCTCCCTCAACGATCACATCTTCTTTAGCAAAGAAGCCTCCTCAGGAGGCAATAGCGCGGCAGGTGGCGGCTGCGGCTGCAACTAGCACTGCGGCCTAACATGAAGAACAACGCCTCTCTCAGCATTGTCGCCCTTTCTAGTACCGCTCTAGCGCTGCCTGGCATAGCTCTGGCAGATGCGCCGCCTACGCAGAGCACGATCTCCTATAAATTATCGAACTATCAGGAAGACGACCTCTCTCGTTCAGAGGCTCCGTTCGGAGAACTGGAACGCTACGACATCGACGTTCATCAATTTCAACTGGTCTCTCCACTCGGTCGCAATATGTCTGTGCACGTGGACGCGAACTACGAATCGCTCAGCGGCGCGTCACCCTGGTTCACGAGTCGCGGTCTGGAGGGCAAGCCCATAGTCAACTTAAGCGGTGCAAGTGGTATCAGCGACCGGCGCACGGAACTCAGTATCGGGAGTCGCTACTATTTAGAGAACGGTAGCTTTGCTGGAAACATTGGCTACTCCGAGGAAGATGACTACCGCGCCATTTACTTCGGCTTAAACGGAGAGAAACACTACAACAACGACCTCACCACAGTCTCGACGGGCCTGAGCCATTCATCGGATAAAGTATTTCCCACTGATGCCGCACTTTTCAATCGTGTCATTGATGAAGAGAAGCAGAGCACTTCTCTTTTCGTTTCCGTCAGCCAAATTATTAATCCAGTATCCAGCATTCAATCAGCGCTAAGCTTTACGGAACAATCTGGATTTCTGAGCGACCCGTATAAGCTTAGAGACATCAGACCAGATAACAAAACGCAGATTGCATGGAGCAACTCCTACAGAAGATTCTTCGTTTCAGCGAACGCCGCGCTCCATGTTAACTACCGTTACTACCACGACGATTTTGGCATCAGCTCTCACACGAGTGACCTGTCTTGGCACCAAAACCTCGGGCGCACATTTCGGCTAGTTCCTCAGCTGCGTTACTACAGCCAATCTGCAGCGGATTTTTTTACCAACGTCGATGACTTCCTTAACCCCACAAGCGAGTATCAATCTAGCGATTACCGCCTCTCGGCCTTCGGCGCCGTCAGCGGAGGCTTTTCCGTGATTGCCGACATGGACTCCTGGAAGATCACGTTAACTGCCGAACGCTATCTAGCAAATGATAAGTATTCTGCCTTTGAGGTGTCCGAGCCAAGCACAGCGCTGGTTAAATACAATCGCGTTTCACTGGGCATCGATTTCCAGTTCTAGGCGATGCCTGCCTAACCCGCCATGCATTTCTATCTAACTCAAACTCGACTATGAACCCGACGCCAAAGCGCTTCTCTTTCAAGGCCATGGGAAGTTTTTGCGAGATTCAACTATTCGATGAATCACGCATTCACGCCAAGAATGTAGTCAACCAACTTGCCGACGAAGTTGCGCGCTTGGAAAAAAAATACTCTCGCTTTCGAGAAGATAGCTTGCTGACCGAGATAAATTCCTCGGCTGGAAATAAACTTGGCTTAGCTATCGATAACGAAACTCAATCACTGTTCGATCATGCGCTGAACTGCTTTGAACAGAGCGATGGCTTGTTTGATATTACGACTGGCGCGCTAAGTAAAATCTGGAATTTCAAGAAGGCGCTCGTTCCGAGCCAGTCACAGATAGACACAGCGCGTTCTCATGTTGGTCTTAACAAGATATCCTGCAAAGATTCCCACATTTACCTGCCGCAAGGCATGCAGATAGACTTCGGCGGCATCGTGAAAGAGTATGCCGTCGATTCCGTCGCTCGCATGGCGCGCCGCTTAGGTGTCGAACATGGCCTGGTGAATTTAGGCGGCGATTTCAGCGTAATAGGATCGCAGCCCGGCAATAAACCCTGGGCTGTAGGCATCTCTAGCCCTGAGTCTAAAAGTGGCGTCATGGCCAAGATCGACCTCTTAGATGGCGGGCTCGCCAGCAGTGGAGACTATGAGCGCTTTTTTATGCATGAAGGAAGACGTTATAGTCACATTCTAAACCCAATAACAGGCTGGCCTTCGAATGGCTTACGCGCGGTAAGTATTGCGGCAAATTTATGCAGCGTCGCAGGATCGGTAGCAACGATAGCGATGCTAAAAGACGAGCTTGAGGCAAAAGCTTGGCTGGAGGATTCGGGACTTGCGTACGTCTACATGGACAGTGAGGAAACGCTTGGAAACGCCGGTCTAAACTCCAGGAATTAGACGAGACGCAAGGCTGGCTCATCGAGCAGAAAGAGTTGTTCACGCAGCTCCAGTATGTGCTCCGCCCAATAGCGCTCGGTATTGAACCAGGGAAAACTCATCGGAAATGCAGGGTCCTCCCAACGGCGTGCCAACCAGGCGGCGTAGTTCATCAACCGCATCGTGCGCAGGGATTCCACTAACTCCAATTCCGACGACCTGAAATCATGAAACTCGTTGTAGCCTTCCGCCAGTTCTAACAACTGCGCCTGTCGTTGATTGCGATCGCCGGACAACATCATCCATAGATCTTGGATTGCAGGCCCGGTCATGGTGTCATCGAAATCGACAAAATTGGGAGTCTCATCTTTCCACAACACATTTCCCGGATGACAGTCTCCATGGATTCGTAATTTTTGTACTTCACCGTGATCCGCGAAGCGCTGCTGAATCTTATCGACCAGATCTTGGGAGAGAGTTTCGTAGGCAGGACGCAAATCGCGGGAAAGGAAATCATTCTCTAGAAGGAACTGTCTACTTTGCACTGCGAAGCGCTCAGCAGTGAGTTCAATCCTATGGTTAAATTCATCCAACGCGCCAACTGCATGGATACGCCCGACAAAGCGCCCCATGACTAACAGATTATCCAGATTATCTAACTCGGGTGGACGACCTAAGAATTGCTCGAATACCGAGAAGCGGAAATTATTAAACTGTTGAAGGGTTCCGCTGCCCGCGAACGCGATCGGAGGCACGACTGGGATTTCTAGATCGGCCAGCTCCTGAGTATAGCTATGCTCTTCCAATATCTGCTCGGTGGTCCAGCGATCAGGACGATAGAACTTGACGATTATCGAGGGCTTGTCGACGAGACCGACTTGATAGACACGATTCTCATAACTGTTGAGAGGGAAAAAGCGCGCATCAGTCTCGTAGTCGAGACTCTCTACAGCTTCCAAAACGGTAACTGGGGATAACTCAGCATAGGGGTGGCTAGAGGATTCCATCTACTCAGAGAATACTGTCAGAGTGTGCGATGGGGAAGCGGTGCAATAAAGTCGACGAGTTAATTTCAAGAATCTTTTCGATCTACCTTACTGCCCACGATGGACACGGGGAATGGGGACACGTTATCGCCGCTCGAAATCTTACTAACTCCACTCTTCTCGACCTCATCGATTCGAATGATTGCCTGAATGGGGATGAAGCTTCTCTTCACTCCATTGAACTCTGCCTTTAGCTTCTCTTCCGAGGGGTCCACTACAACCTGAGAACGCTCATCGAAAACATAGTCTTCGATCTCGACAAATCCATACAAATCGCTCTGATAGACCTGCTTTACGAATACTTCGTAGACCTTGCCCTTGTTGAGGAAGGTTATCTTGTAAATTTCTGAGGAATTTCCCATGTATATCAATCTCTTATACTTTGGCCGGCGACGCTCCGGTAAACCATCTTCAAGTGCCCCCAGTGTTTGCACAGGGGCATGTTTGAGCAAGTAGACCTAATATCAGGCTAGAAGCCTGAATTTCAAGTCATTATGCGTCAATTCGTAGTTAAGTACTGCTGATTTTTACTGTTATAATTTGCCCCCTTTTGAAAATAGCCCACTGCACGGAAATACTGTGAAACCTGAACAGAGTGAAATCCAGCCGGAAATAACGGACAGCCCCACAATGGCGACAAAGAAAGTCTTCATTAAGACTCACGGCTGCCAGATGAACGAGTATGACTCGAATCGCATGCTGGACCTCTTAAAGGAAACACAGGGCGCTGAGTTAGTTGATGATCCCGCAGAAGCCGATTTACTGCTGCTTAACACCTGCTCCATTCGCGAAAAGGCACAGGAGAAGGTTTTTCATCAACTGGGTCGATGGCGCCGCCTGAAGGAAGAGAAACCTCATCTAAAAATTGCCGTCGGTGGCTGCGTAGCGAGTCAGGAAGGAGCCGCTATCGGTAA
Organism: SAR86 cluster bacterium; assembly: GCA_002401885.1. GTDB lineage: Bacteria > Pseudomonadota > Gammaproteobacteria > Pseudomonadales > Pseudohongiellaceae > UBA9145. The sequence goes on along the minus strand of NVUL01000013.1, from coordinate 42,026 downwards.
ACGGGCACCTTATGTGGATGTTGTCTTCGGTCCCCAGACTCTTCACAAGCTACCCGCGATGCTGGATGCCAGCGGTAACGGCAAGCCCGTAGTCGATATAAGCTTTCCTGAGATCGAGAAATTCGACCACCTGCCGCAACCCGATGCCAGCTCTTGTCAGGCATTTCTAACGATCATGGAGGGCTGCAGTAAGTACTGTAGCTTCTGCGTCGTACCCTACACACGCGGAGAAGAAGTCAGCCGACCGCTAGATGATGTGCTAGCGGAAGCGGTCCATCTAGCAGAGCAAGGCGTGCGGGAAATCAATCTTCTCGGTCAGAATGTAAATGCCTATCGCGGCCTGAGTCACGAGGGCAGCATAGTGGACTTGGCCACGTTAATTCAGTACATCTCCAGCATAGAAGGCATAGACCGAATTCGCTTTACCACATCCCACCCGATTGAATTCTCTAGTCCCCTGATCGATGTCTACGGGCAGATCCCCGAACTGGTTGATCATCTACATCTTCCCGTGCAGAGCGGCTCGGATCGAATCCTAGCTGCCATGAAAAGAGGACACACGGCGCTCGAATATAAGTCGATCATCAGGAAGATTCGTGCCATTCGGCCGAACATCAGTCTCTCGTCCGATTTTATCGTGGGGTTTCCCGGCGAGACTAACGCCGATTTCGAGGACACGATGAAGCTAATAATCGAAATAGGCTTCGATACTTCATTCAGTTTTATCTATAGCGCCAGACCGGGAACACCTGCAGCGGATCTAGTCGATCTAGTGCCTGCACAGGAAAAGAAACATCGACTAGCAACGCTGCAATCCCAGATCGTTCAGCAGGCGACTGCGATCAGTGCCGCAATGGTTGGTAGCGAGCAACGCATCTTGGTTACCGGCCAGTCTAAAAAGCATGCTGGCGATTTACAGGGACGGACCGAAAATAACAGAGTAGTAAACTTCAAGAGTGATGACCGCTCGCTCATTGGCAACTTTACCAACTGCAAAATTACCGATGCACTGCCAAACTCTCTGCTCGGTAACATTTAGCATCTTGTGATAGATCAATTGCTTGCTATACTGAATCCATCACTCTTATTCCTTTGAGGTAAGCTGCAACTGCATGACAACTCACACCCTCAGTTTGACTCTGATGCCAGACAACGTCCAGCGACTCTCCAACCTATGCGGGCGCCTGAATGAACACATACACCAGATAGAGAGCTTTCTTTCACTTAGCATTCAACAGCGTGGCAATATTTTTCAATTGTCGGGCAGTGAATTGGCGACCGCTGACGGCGGATATATTCTTGAGGCTCTTTATCAGGCAACGTCGCAAGGCAATTTGCTGAGCCCAAATTTGGTGCATCTAGCTCTCCGAGAAACACTGCCCTCAGAGTCCAGCGAAAACGGCAACGAGTTCGAGCAATTGCTCATCAAGACACCAAAGTCTTCAGTAAAACCACGCGGTAAGCACCAGTGCGACTACGTGCGCAGCATCCATCAACACGACATCAATTTTGGCATCGGTCCTGCGGGTACTGGAAAAACTTACCTCGCCGTCGCCTGCGCAGTCGAATCGCTACTCAAGGAAGAAGTGAGTCGCGTGCTTCTCGTTCGCCCTGCCGTGGAAGCGGGAGAGAAATTAGGCTTCTTACCCGGAGACTTGGCACAGAAGATCGATCCCTATCTGCGCCCTCTCTATGATGCGCTCTATGAGATGCTTGGATTCGAAAAGGTCTCGAGACTCATCGAAAAAAATGTAATTGAAGTCGCTCCGCTGGCCTATATGCGCGGTAGAACCCTGAACAATTCATTCATCATTTTGGATGAGAGCCAAAACACAACATGCTCGCAGATGAAGATGTTTCTAACCCGCATAGGGTTTGGCTCCACAGCTGTAATAACGGGCGACGTTACTCAAATAGATCTACCTAAGGGAACGCGTTCCGGCTTGATACACGTGAGCAAAGTGCTCGAAGGCATCAGCGAGATCGGTTTCACCTATTTCGAGGCAAAAGATGTGGTGCGCCATCACCTCGTGCAAAAAATTGTCGAAGCTTACGATGAATTCGATCGAAGTTCTGTATCTACACTGAACAGCAAAGACTCTCAGCAGGCCAATGAACGCGATAGTTAATATTAGTAATAGCTGTGCGGATAAATGGGTGCCCACCATCGAGCAATGTGAAAATTGGCTCAATTGCGGCTTACAGGTCGCAGAGCAGAGCAAGCCTTGCAGCATTAGTCTGAGTTTCGTTGATGCGGCGAGCTCACAATCTCTAAATAGCGACTATCGAGGCAAGGACAAGCCAACCAATGTCTTGTCCTTCCCAGCCGAATTCCCAAGCGAACTCCGAGAACAAGTAGATACCTATCCCTTGGGGGATATCGTGATCTGTGCCGCCGTAGTTGAGGTAGAAGCTGCCGAGCAAGGCAAGGAGCTGACCGCACACTGGGCACATCTCACAATACATGGCCTTTTTCACCTCCTGGGGTATCTACACGATCAACAAAGCAATGCTGAAGAGATGGAAAAGCTAGAAATTAATACACTGGAAAGACTTGGAATCCCCAACCCATATTTGTTAGTGTGATTACAAGCGACTTCGAAAAACCCATTGGATATCGAAGACTCGCTCTACAGAGAAAGAGAACACAGAGAATGACTGACGACGAATCAAGCATCGATCCAAGACCTAAGTCCTGGATCGATAAAATAGCGCAAGTGTTTTCCGACGAGCCTACTGACACCAAAAGCCTTCTCGAACTCATTCGAAATGCAGAACAGGATCAGGTCCTCGATGCTGACGCGCTCAGCATCATCGAAGGCGCACTGCAGGTCTCCAGCATGCAGGTGCGTGACATCATGATCCCCAGATCTCAGGTGATTACCGTTCCCGCAGACCTCGCCGCTGTTGAGATAATCGAACTCATCACCAAGGCCTCCCACTCCCGATTCCCGGTTATAGGCGACAATGTAGACAATGTCTTAGGCATTCTTTTAGCCAAAGATCTGTTGCCGCTCGCATTAAATAATGCTGCGCAGAAGTTTCGAATCAAAGATGTCATTCGACCCGCCACCTTCGTCCCAGAAAGCAAACGCCTAAACGTACTGCTAAAGGAGTTTCGCGAGACGCGCCAGCACATGGCAATTGTCATCGATGAATACGGCAGTGTCTGCGGCGCAGTTACCATCGAGGACGTGCTAGAGCAAATCGTAGGTGAGATTGAAGACGAATATGATGTAGACGATGACAGCTATATTAAGAAATTCGACGAAGAAAATTACATCGTGAAGGCATTAACTCCAGTCGATGAATTCAATGACTACTTTGCCACCGCATTCAGCGACCAGGAATTCATCACCGTTGGCGGACTCGTACTGCAACAATTTGGGCATATTCCCGAGCGTGGCGAAACGATTAAAATCGGCACATTCTTGATTACCGTCCTGAATGCCGACAGTCGACAGATAAAACTGATCAAGGTCAAAGCTACTAAAGCGCTTGATCAGGAGTAGGCAATTCTGACAAGTTTTTTACTCCCGCCTCTACCTGTTACGAGCGGTCTGCGGTATGCTTGCAGGCCTCGCAATGCCCTAAATAAATCCAGTTAATTCACATAGTTAGAGATCAAATGAGCAGCATCAACCCACAGTATCCTCCCCAGGAAGTTGAAGCCGAGGCACAGTCCTATTGGCAAGAACACGAAAGCTTTAAAGTCAGCGAAGACAAGTCCCTAGAAAAGTATTATTGCCTATCTATGTTTCCCTATCCAAGTGGGCATCTGCACATGGGGCATGTGCGAAATTACTCTATCGGTGATGCGATCTCACGCTACCAGCGGATGCTCGGCAAGAATGTATTGCAGCCAATGGGATGGGATGCCTTCGGACTCCCGGCCGAGAACGCCGCCATCGCGAATGAAGTGCCTCCCGCCCAGTGGACTTATGGCAACATCGATTACATGCGTGAGCAGCTACAGCGGCTTGGTTATGCCTACGACTGGAGCCGAGAGATTGCGACCTGCCACCCCGACTACTACCGCTGGGAACAATGGTTCTTTACCCGCCTCTTCAAGAAAGGACTGGTATACAAAAAATCATCGGAAGTAAATTGGGATCCCGTGGATCAGACCGTGCTCGCTAACGAGCAAGTAATCGACGGGCGTGGCTGGCGCTCAGGTGCAGTCGTGGAGCGTCGCAATATCCCACAATGGTTCATCAAGATCACCGACTTCGCTCAGGAGCTCTTAGATGGTCTCGACGACATGGATGGCTGGCCAGAGAAAGTCCGCACCATGCAAGCGAATTGGATTGGCCGCTCAGAAGGCGTCGAGCTGGATTTTACGGTTGCAAACGAAAGCGACGAATCGCTTAAGAAGCTAAGCGTCTACACCACAAGGCCAGACACCCTAATGGGTGTTACCTATGTTGCGCTCGCGGTACAGCATCCGCTTGCTAGCAAAGCCGCTGAATCAAATTCTGAAGTGGCGAAATACATCGAACAGCAGGGCAATACCAAAGTCGCCGAAGCAGAGATGGCGACCATGGAGAAGACTGGAATAGATACCGGTCTAAAGGCTATTCATCCTATCAGTGGCGAAGAACTGCCGATCTTTCTAGCCAACTTTGTACTCATGAGCTATGGATCTGGTGCCGTAATGTCAGTACCCGCACACGATCAGCGCGATTGGGAATTTGCGAAGAAATATCAACTTCCTATTCAACAAGTGATCCAGCCAAGCAGCGACGAGGAGAGCTGTGATATTGAGCGGGAAGCCTTCACTGCGAAAGGAAAACTTATAAATTCAGGGAATTTTGACGGCCTAGATTTCGAGGCGGCGTTCGCGGCCATAGAGAGCCACCTAAGTGAACGTAAGCAAGGGCATAAAAAAATCAACTTCCGCCTGCGTGACTGGGGTGTATCCCGCCAGCGCTATTGGGGCGCCCCTATTCCTATAATCAACTGTGAAAATTGCGGCTCTGTGGCAGTGCCCGATGAAGACCTGCCGGTCATTCTACCTGTGGATGTGGCTATAGACGCGAGCGGCTCGCCTTTAGGCAAATTAAAAGACTTCGTAGATGTGGATTGTCCTCAGTGCAAATCAAAGGCGAAGCGAGAGACTGACACCTTCGATACGTTCATGGAGTCCTCCTGGTATTACGCGCGCTACGCCAGCCGCGATCAAGAGGAAAGCATGTTAGATGAGCGCGCAGACTACTGGCTTCCGGTAGATCAATACATCGGCGGCATCGAGCACGCCATTTTGCATCTGCTGTACGCGCGCTTCTTTCATAAACTTATGCGTAACGAAGGACTCGTGAATTCAGATGAGCCATTTACGCATCTACTGACGCAAGGCATGGTGCTCAAAGACGGCAGCAAGATGTCGAAATCGAAGGGCAACACGGTTGACCCACTGCCATTAATCGAAAGGTACGGAGCGGACACTGTGCGCATGTTTACCCTGTTTGCATCGCCTCCCGATCAGTCACTCGAATGGTCAGATAGCGGCGTAGAGGGCAGTTTTCGCTTCCTGAAGAGGCTTTGGAAGATCGTTGCGAATCATCAGCCAATACCTCTGGAAGATTTCTCCAGTCTTAAGCTCAATGAGGAGCAGATCAAACTTCGTCGGAAAATCCATCAGACCTTACAGAAAGTAACAGACGACTACGGCAGACGACACACGTTTAACACTGCCATCGCCGCTACTATGGAATTGTTAAACGCGGTTACCCGTTTTACTGATTCTCACGACGGCGAGAACGATCAAAAGGTCATACAAGAATCTTTGGAAACAGCGATCCTAATGTTGGCGCCCATCGTGCCGCACTTCTGCCATGCCCTGTGGCAACACCTCGGCCATGAAGGGACGGTAATGAATGCTTCCTGGCCTCAAGTAGATGAATCGGCATTGATCGAGAGCTCGATCATTGTTGTGCTGCAGGTAAATGGAAAATTGCGCGACAAGGTAGAAGTAGCGAAAGATATTAGCAAAGATGAGCTGGAGAAACTGGCACTAGACAATGAGGCTGTCAATCGTTTTATCGCGGGCGGCACTATCAGGAAAGTCATCGTTGTCCCCGGCCGCTTGGTCAATATCGTCGCTAACTGAATACTGGAAAACTCATGATCCAAAGCTTTGCCCTCAGAACACTTGTCTTACCGGCGCTCTTGCTAGTTCTCAGCGGCTGCGGATTTAGCCTGCGCGGAAGCGATGTACTTTCTGCCAACTTTAGTGAACTGCAATTTTATAGCGAGCAACCTAATAGCGAGCTAGCCCGGCTACTGCGTCGCAGCCTAGATGGCGCTGAGGTGAATGTCACTCTCGTTAATCTAGATGAGGCAGATTCAAGTAGTGCTCTGCTAGGAATTGCGAACGAAAAGCTTGTCTCTCGAGCTGTCACTATAAACCCCCGTGCGCGAGCTGCGCAGATCGAGCTGCGCCTATCGGTGGACATGGCACTAATGCTAGGTGAGCAGACCCTGTTAGAACCCGAAACGCTATTTGTAGAGAGAACCTACTTTCAAGATGTCGAGAACATCAGCGGCAATCAAGAAGAGGCAGAGATCATTTCCGCGGAGATGCGCCGAGAGCTGATCAACCAGATGATGCGGCGATTAGCTGCCATCAATCCCATTTAGAATACCTGGTTGCTATGAAAATAAAGCCAGAACAACTTTCCCGAACCCTCGCTAGCCACAATCTACCATTGTACTGGCTGAGCGGCGATGAACCTCTGCTGATGCAAGAGGCTGCAGATCTGATTCGAAGTCAGTATAGAGAGAATGGATATACAGAAAGAGAAGTCCTCAATGTCGATAAGAGCTTCGACTGGGGCCAGTTTTTGCAGTCGACCGGCAACCTTTCTTTATTCGCGGAGAAAAAAATCATAGAGCTGCGACTTTCAACTGCCAAATTGGAAGACGCCGGCAAGAAAGCGATCCAACACTATCTTAGTGAACTCAATCCCGACTACCTCATATTGCTAAGCGGGCCGAAATTAGATGCCGCCACGCTTAAAACCAAGTGGTTCACTGGAATCGAGAAACATGGTGCTTTCGTGCAGATTTGGCCAATCAATAGAGAGAACCTCAGTTCCTGGCTAGAGCAAAGACTTCTGCGCGAGGGAATTCAAGCAGACACCGAAGCAGTCCATTTATTGGTCGACAAGGTTGAGGGGAACTTACTCGCTGCCATGCAGGAAATCGAAAAGTTAAAACTTCTTGCCTCAGATACGGGTGAAAACAGCATACGACTTGACGCTAAAACTGTTATGCAAGTGGTCGCAGATAGTTCTCGCTACAACGTCTATCAATTAATAGACGCCGCCCTATTGGGCGATGTAGGCCGGGCGCAAAAAATGCTGACTGGACTAAAAAACGAGGGCATTTTTCCTCTCATCATTTTGGCTGCAGTCTGTCGAGAATTGAGAACGCTGCTGCCCATGCTAGAAAAGAAACGCGAGGGACAAGGGGTCAACGCTATCATTCAATCCGCCCGGGTTTGGTTCAATCGAAAGCAGGCAGTAGCTACCGCGTTAGCACGACTCGATACGGAGTGTGTTTGGAATCTCTTGAACCATAGCCGCCTGATCGACCAATGCATCAAGGGGCTGTCCAAAGCGAACCCCTGGGACGAACTCAGCTTGCTTCTCTTGCACCTTAGCGGCGCTAATTCTGGCAAGAATCATCAGCTTGCCTAATCAACACTACAGCCCTCGCATGAATACCATCCATCCCTAGAAAACGACCCAACCCCGCTTTAATAACGGGCTATTTCGACAAATAGTACGAAAGTTTCAACTGCGTCTCAATTTTATATGACATCTGCCGAAACTTGCCCCAGATACCCCCGTTCTACCCCCTATCTAGGGATTTCTTATCATATAATGAGCGGGAAATGTGCGTTTAGACGCTTATGAGACACCGAGTAATTTCTTGACCTATCTGCTACAGAAGCTTTCATCGATACGCCCTGCGTCGGCTAGCCTGTTTCTGGCACTGGCGCTCTTGTTGCTGCCCGTCTCATTTTCCTCCGCGGCTGAGCTCAATATCACACAGAACCAACTACCAGTGAATTTGGGCCCCTATCTTGATTACTTTGAAGACCCAGAGCGCGCATACACCATTGAACAGATGACCTCTGACTCGATTGAATGGCAACGATCTACCCAAACTATTCCCACCTTGGGCATGAGCAAGTCTGCACATTGGTTCTCCATAGTCCTCAGCGGCGAAAACATGCTGGATGAAGATCTAGTACTTGCTTTGGACTCCGCGGTAACGGATCGACTCGAGTTTTATTTCGTAAATGATGACACTGTCGTGCGCACCTCCATAGTCGGAGATACTATCCCGATGTCACAACTCGATTACCCCTACAGATTTCCAATAGTACCGTTCGAGATTGCCGAGGAAGGTCAATACAACAAAATTATTTTTCGCGCAGTCTCGTCAGTAGGGGTTGAGATCCCTCTAACTCTTACTACCGTTTCGCTATTGGCAGAAAGCCAACAAAGCGTCCTTGTGTTTAATGGTGCATTGATAACGATGTTCTTACTCTGCTTTGGTATCACGGTAATTCTTTTTGGCTATACCAGAGACTCATTTTTCTTTGGCGTCGCCTTGTTTTTTGGGGCTGGAACAATCTTTATGCTAACTCAGACAGGTCTCGGCAGAATCTGGTTCTGGCCTGAGAGTGTTAGTGTAAATACCAAGGCATCTCTAATCTCAGCGACCGGCTTGCTTGCCAGTCTCTGTTTGATCGGGCGAGCACTACAATTCGAAAATCCATATCGAGACTCAATCAATATAGTGCTTCGGTTTCTTACCTATTCCATGGTTCCTTTTGGCCTGTACTACATAATAGTCCCGCTTAATCAGATTAGCAGTGACAATGTAATCCCCCTCATGGTGATTGGCCTCTTGGTCGCTCTCGCGGTTCTCATCATGGCATCGATCACTGCGATTCAAGGCTCGAAGGCCGCTATCTATCTGGTTACATCATGGGTATTAATCATATTGGCCTACAGTTCGCTACTAGTTTACAAATTCGAAATCATTGAGAGAGCTGCATCATCGCCGGTAATTGGCCAGGCGCTTGCCGTTGCCGCTATAGCATTCTTACTGATGGCGATGGCTGAGTTTGTGCGCTCTAAGAGTGACGAACTTATAGATGCTCGCATGGAGACAAAAGCCAAGGGGGACTTTTTGAGGAATGTGTCTAGAGAATTCCTAACTCCGGTCCACTTGATTCTTGCCAATTCAAAACGACTAATGGCCACGCAGGCAGATAAATTGGATGATTCAACAAGACAGCATATGACGACCGTCATAACGCAGAGTGATCATCTGCACAATCTGATAAACGATCTGTTGGAAATGGCAGAGCTGGAATCAGATAGTTTCGAACCCGAATTTGAGTTAGTAGAGATGTCGCAATTCCTCGGCGAAATTCAAAACACGATGTCGCCCTCGATTATGGAAAAAGGGCTTCAGCTAGAAACTGAATTCACTTCGGCAAACTTGTTGGTACAAACCGATAAGTCACGCCTGCAACATATATTGATTAACATCATCACCAACGCGATTAGATTCACGGAGAAAGGCAGTATCTTACTGTCTTACAAGGCAATCTATTTTCAGCGCAGACTGGGCATAGAAATATCCATTGAAGACACTGGTCGCGGCATGAGTGAAGAATTTCAGCAAGTATTGTTCCGGGAATTCTCTCGCGAAGAGGAACATTTCGAGAAAGACCCTCAGGGCACAGGGCTCGGATTGGTAATAGTCAAACGCATGCTAGAGAAACTAGGTGGTGAGATCACATTCGAATCACAAAAAAATGATGGAAGCCAATTCCATATTCGACTACCACTTCGCGTGGTTAAAGACTAAGAGGCTCCCTTAGCCAGTTTCCCTCTCCAATTGATAGATCGACTCGCCCACGTCTTCCATCTTGCTCTCAAAGCTTTTGAGAGCATCAGTCAGCCCCTGATTGTAATAGTAGCCACCCACTTCTTTAGAGAAGAAGTCCAGCAGAAACTCAGCGTCGAAACTCCCTATCTCTTGCTGTAATTCGTCTTCAAAGTATTTTTGCAGCTTCGTTACCACCTCGGCCTTAACCGAGCTATCAAGTTTAATTTCTGTCAACATCAAGCCCCTAGTTGCCGGGCCAAATCATTGAAGTCTTCTGCGGTATAGTCGAATTCGCCATCCGGGTTTCTGTTTACAGGTCGCCCTGGACCACGCTCTAAGGGACGAATTACATAGGCTGTCTTAAGACCGGTGCGCGCTGCCGCACGAAGGTCCCCAGGATGAGCCGCGACCATCATCACTTGCTCCGGTTTAAGGCTCAGCAGATCGGCAGCTTTCAGATAGGCCTCCGGGTCAGGTTTATAGTGTCCGGACAACTCCGCTGAGAGAATCGCGTCCCATGGCAGCCCGCCATTCTTCGCCATGTGTGTCAGCAAAGAGACATTCCCATTGGAAAGCGTGGTGATCACGTATTTGCTCTTCAATTTGTTCAATCCCGATACTGTATCAGGCCAAGGAGAAAGCCGGTGCCATGCCTCGTTGAACTGAACAAGTTCCGCCTCACTCATTCCAGTCAAACTGTATTCCTCGACTAAGTCATCGAGAATCATGCGATGCAGATCGTCGATCTTCGTCCAAGGCAATTCGCCACTGCGAACTTTGTTCATAGCGGGCCCATAGCCTGAGCGCCAGCTATCCGCAAATCTTGCCCAGTCGACATTGTAGCCCTTCTTCGCAGCAAGCAATTGACCCTCGCGAATAATGGATCCGCGCCAGTCGACAACCGTTCCGAAAACGTCGAAGGTTAACGCTTTCACGCTACCCGCCACTGAGTTATCAGCGGCATTGGAGAGAACGGGTAATACACCGATACCCAGCCCCACCGGTAGCAGTGAAAGCTGTCGCAGGAATTGCCTTCTGCTGGTTTGATTTAGGGCAAGTGATTCGATCGAATGTGTGGGGATTTTCAGCACGGCGATTCTCCTTGGTCGATAGAGTTAACGGCTCTTCTCAACCTACGTTAGCATACTGCCTGTTCTAAAAAAACGCCTACTGGAAATAAACAGCGAGGATCGCCAGAGGGCAAATAAATTTGACGTAGAAGGGCCAGATTTTCCAGAACAAACCCAGCTCCGCCTCTGGACTACCTTGACGGATCTCGTCGAGTATTTCATTTCGACGCCATATCCAAGCAGCAAAAATGCAGATGAAAAGACTCAACAGTGGCTGACTTCGCTCGGTGGTGAAGTTCACAACCATATCGAATAGGGGGTCAAAATTGAACACGATAACTAAGGAGATCGAAGTGATGATAGTGCCTACAATCATGGCAGCCTTTGGCCGAGGCATTCCCTTATTCTCAACACTATAAGCAACCGGCACCTCCAGCATCGAAATCGAAGAAGTTAGTGAGGCAATCGTCATCAATGCAAAGAATGCTGCTGCTACGAGCAATCCTATAGGGCCCATATTATTAAATAACGCAGGAAGCACTGAAACGATGAGGCCAGGACCGGCAATTAGTCCGCCGGCATCGTCATAGATTTGAACGCCACTCTCCAGAGCCACATACATAGCCGGCAATATTAGCAATCCGGCTAGCACTGCAATCCCCACATCTAGCAATGCAACGAGGCCACCCACGACAGGTAAGTTTTCATCTTTGCTGATATAGGAGCCATAGACCAACATAGTGCCGACACCGAGCGAGAGAGAGAAGAATGCCTGCCCCATTGCATTGACTAATAATTGCGGATCAGTGACGCGCGAAAAATCTGGCACTAGATAGGCACGCAGTCCATCCATCGCACCCGGCAGCGTAAAAACATACAGTATTAGTAACAAAAGAATGCCGACTAGCGAAGGCATTAGTCTTGATGCCCATTTTTCAATGCCATCCTTCACGCCAGCAGTAATAATAAGAACAGTCAGCATCATGAAGATAATGACGAAGAGTGCATTGCGAATTTCTGTATCAGTTGTCAGCCACTGAGACAGGCTCGTCAAACCTAACACTCTTGAGAGAGGGTCTAGAAAGAATGCCATCATCCAGCCGCTAACAATCGCGTAAAAGGCGAGAATCAAACTCACTGTCAGTATGCCAACAAACCCAATAGCGAGGGCAAGGAACTCGCTCTTCTTTCCGCTTGATATGGATTTCAATGCCGCCACGGCGTTAGAGCGCGTATGCCGGCCAATAATGAGCTCAGCCATTAGCGCGGGATAGCCTAAAGCGAAGGCTAGGACGAGATAAGCGAAAAGAAACGCCGCACCGCCGTTGCTCGCGGTGTTTGTAGGGAAGCCCCAAATATTGCCGAGACCGACTGCCGAACCCGACGCGGCCATAAGAAAACCAAATCTGGATGAAAATTCTCCGCGTGCAGCTGCCACTATGCTGGATGCCCCTTGAATTATCTATTGATCGAACGATTCCAGCGTGAAGCTTGCAGTTGCCGCATCGGTGAGAACAAAGACAACATTCGTCGCCACAGAAATAGACCCGTTTAAATTTACTTCCAACGATGGAATTCGCAGGCGGCCATCTACAGTAGAATACTCAGCGATTCCTTCAAAGCTATCCCTGCGCGGAATCGCGCTCTCCGCATTTGCGCGGATAACCACATTCGGAGAGGAAGCCACTACATTAAAATTCATGCTGATCAGATCAGCTCCCGCATCGATGCTCACAGATGTGATTAGCAAGCCGGTCCCGGACTCGAAAACATGTGGCGCCGAACTAAAACGCTGTGTTACCTCAGCATTGATGTAGAGGAAGTCTCGAGGGTCAGTATAGGTCGGTGTAATATGAGGCGCATTTGATGCCTTCGCACCAAGAGAGACGAATGGCAAGGCATCGATCTCATCAACAGTAACCATCCCGTCGCCTAGTACGACTCCAAAGACCGTGAAGCCACCATTGCTCGTATCCAGCGTAGCACTATTGTCGGCGACATTGATGAACCACTGGTTTGTAGCACTATCTGGGTCTCCGTCTATCTTGGCCATCGCTACTGTGCCACGCGTATTGGAGGCGCCAAACTCATTCTGGATGGGCGGGTCTGACGGCACGTCTATGGGCCCTTCAAACAGGCGAAAGCGATAACCTCCACCCTGCACTACGAAGTTATCGACGGCACGATGGATATAGGTGCCGTTGTAGTCATTACGATTGACGTAATTCAAAAAATTCTGGACTGTACCAGGAGCTGAATCATCCAATAACTCAATTGAGTAGTCGCCAATGCCAGTGCTGATACGGACAATGGTCCCAGCCTGAGTTGATGGGACATAGGCGAAGACGAAACAGAGGACAATGCGGATTGAGGCGCTGAGGAATCTCTTCCCCAGGCTGCGCCGGCTAACTGCGGTCATGGATACTCCTGAAACTAAGACTATTATAGGGCTTTCTTAACCCTATCTGACCGAGGCAGCATAGGTTAAGTTCCGTTAAGATTCAACTCCCATTCCTAGGCGGCAGATACCTCCAAGACGCGCTTGAGCCGGTGCAGCGCAATTTCGCTCTAGGCCCGAGTTTCGGCGCCCTCGGGCCACTGCACAAAGATTTTTAGCTGGCGAATCACGGCCCGTCTATGATATAACATGCGACCTTTCAAGATACTCCAGCTAGAAAGTTTTTATCTAATCGTTCAGTAAAAATAGGTTCGCTTCTCCCCTTGCCAAATCATCAAAACTCACTCCCCGGTTTCGAAATACCAAATCAAGATTCTCTAGAGGAACAAAGTGGAGCTTCGCAAGCAAATAAGCGACCCTCTATCGGCATCGGAATAGACTACGGCACGAGCAACAGTGCCGCGGCGATATTCGATGGCACTAAAGTCCACCTTGTACAACTTGAGCGGCATTCAGTAATCATGCCTTCCGCGACCTATATCGATAAGGACTTTAAGATCAGTACGGGCCAGGGCGCGATCAATCATTACATAGAGAGCAACACAGGAAGAACCGTTGAATTGAGTGCGGAGATCCTAGGCGAAAGCAGAACCACTACAGGCCAGATCGGTGACAAGGGCCTGCCCGAAGAAGGCAATACACAAACCTTATATGGACAGTCTTTCGTAGATGGTGGTCAACAAGGCAGGCTCTTTAGAGGCATAAAAAGATTGCTAGGCAGCACCGACTCACCTCGACTGATGGTATTCGAGCGGGCATTTCGGCTCGTCGCTCTCATCACTCCCTTACTGCTTAGAATAAGAAAAAGTATTGAACTACAAATACCGGAAGAGGTATCAGCCTCAGCAGCTACCGATCATGCCTGTATTGGGCACCCAGTAAATTTCGAGGGCAGTGCTGAGAATCGAAACCGGGCCGCACTCGATATGTTGTCTGAAGCCTATGGCTATGCTGAATTCGTCAATCAGTCCTACTACCCAGAGCCAATCGCCGCCGCCCTGAGCTATCTTCATGAAAACCAAGAGCATTCGGCACAATCTCAGGTTCTGCTGGCTGTTGACTTTGGTGGAGGCACACTCGACCTATGCGTTATTCGCCGAGAGCAGTCAGATTTCGAAGTCATAGCTACTCACGGCATAGGCCTGGGTGGAGACCACATCGACCAGGTGATGTTCAAGGAACTATTGTTTCCACTTCTAGGTAGAGGCGAACGCTGGAAGCGTGCAGGAGAAGATCGAGAGATAGAGACGCTATTTCCATTTGAGGAATATGAAGACCTGTTACTGAACTGGGCCATCAGTTACATGCTCAATCAAAATAAATTCACCACGCCACTGATGAAGAGAATTAGCGTCGGCGACGAGGCTTCTATCAAGTTTCAGCGCCTCTACGATATGATTAAGAGCAACTACAGCTACTTGGTTTTTCAATGCATTAAAGAATTGAAGGCAGAGCTTTCTGAGGCGGATTCAGCGAAGCTAGACATACCAGAACTCGATATCGAATTCGAGCTAAGTCGTGAACAGTTTGAGCTAATGATCGGCGATCTGCTCGATAAATTCAGCCAATCAATATCCGACCTACTACAACGTGTCGAATTAGAAAGCAGTGATATTGACCTTGTGATTCGAACCGGCGGCTCTTCGCTCATACCCGCCGTGAAGCGCATCTTGGAAGCCCGATTCCCAGGCAAGGTAATCGAGCACGATCCATTCACTAGCGTGGCAGCGGGGCTTGCTATAGCGGACTACGAGGGGCTGGGAGAGCAACTAGTGCAAGAGTGAGTGTGCCGCTCATTGTCAAAATTCGACGCGAAGCGACTCAGCGGTGTCGGCGAAGGACAGTGAGTGAATCTGTCCATCTCTCTCCACATTCACCAGATTGGCCTGATCTGGCCATACATCTCTTAAAGCAATATGCACCACGGAAAGCGCATGGATGTCCGGAAGCTGCGCTGTCTCCTGATAAACCCAAAGAAACTGACCATCGATCTCCTCGCCTACGTACTCCAGATTCAACTCTGTACTCAGGCCTTGCGCATCCTCAGCAGCAACCGCGAATCGGTTCATCACATAGTTGCTAAAAAGTTTTCGCGAGTCGGCCGATTCCATTAAGTTCTGTGCTTCACCGAATACGACACCTGCAGCATGCTCGGCGTCGTGTATGAAAAAGCGGTGCATGACTTCTATATTGCCGGTGCTTTCGTTGAATAGAATACGCGTTACAGCCGTCTTCTGCTGATGGGCGGCACTGAGGCTAGGCACAAGGCAACACAGGAGAGTTAGCAGCGCGAGGAGAGCCGTTCGTGGCCTATCTCGCACTGCTAGGACGCGTAGACTAGTTGTCCTACTCATCATCTTCATCGGTCTTCAGCTCTGTCTTGATATCTTGCATGACATCTCGAGAAATTAAGCTGCTACCGCCTTCGGACTTAAAACTCTCAATGCGCGAGGGAATGATTCGCCGCGGATAGTAGTTATTCTCTATGTCCGCGTCAGCTGTTTCCTGCTTTGGATCGATCGCTACGCTACGTAATTCGTTTTCACTAACGATCAGTTTTTTTACCTGCGAGGCATTTCTACGCCAAATTTCAGCAGGCAGTCGCATTTCTTTCTTGCTTCCATCGGCATATTCCATCTCCAGGATTACCGGCATGACTAGGCCGCCCACATTCGAAAGCTCGAGAATGTAATAGTTCAGATCCTCCGAGACAGCTCTGTCGAGGACCTCGCGCTCCCAGTCTTCGAGACCTTCTAGGAAGCTGTTGTAGGCATTTCGTTCCTTGTTCGTAACAGTAAACTGATCATTGTCATCGTAGAAGTCGCGGACATCAAGGTTACGCTCAACCCAGGTCTGCATTCCCTCTTCGCGATTTCGCTGAATATACAACGACGGGGGCAATGCCTTCTCAGTTTCGCGCTGACGCGCATAGTCGATATCTGGATTCTCAGTATCCATACGCATTTCATAGACTCGGTCGAGGGAGATATCTACATGATCGGTAGTGTAAAACCAACCTCGCCAGAACCAATCCAGATCGATGCCTGATGCCTCTTCCATGGTGCGGAAGAAGTCTGCCGGTGTGGGTCGCTTGAATTCCCATTGGCGCGAATATTCTTTGAATGCAAAATCGAAAAGCTCGCGGCCCATAATG
Organism: SAR86 cluster bacterium; assembly: GCA_002401885.1. Taxonomy (GTDB): domain Bacteria; phylum Pseudomonadota; class Gammaproteobacteria; order Pseudomonadales; family Pseudohongiellaceae; genus UBA9145. The sequence goes on along the minus strand of NVUL01000013.1, from coordinate 25,429 downwards.
GTCTCGCGCAAGATATTGATCGCCGTCGCTGGCTTTGAATAGGCGTTCGGGCCCAGACGCAGCACGCTATCGGACTGAGTCATGATCGGAACCTGAGTCTGCGAAACCATGTAGTCAACGATATATCTAGGCTCTACACCCCACGGTATCTCCGCATCCCATTCGCGGCCGGCAACGGAGTCGAGGTAGCTATTGATACCCTCGTCCATCCAGGTCCATTGGCGCTCATCCGAGTTCACGATCATTGGGAAGTAGAAGTGCCCCACCTCGTGAATGACGACACCAATTAGGAAACGCTTTTCTGCTAGCGAGTAGGTTCGAGACCCATCGTCCTGCAGCGTAGTACGCGGGCCATTGAACGTAATCATCGGGTATTCCATCCCGCCGACAAAGCCAGCATTCAAAGAGATTGCCGTCGGATAGGGAAAGTCGAAAGAGAACCGGCTATAAACTTCGAGAGTATGAATAACGACTTCAGTGGATAGATCAGACCAGAGCGTTCCACCCTCCTTCGGGTAATAGAACATGGCCATAACCAGTTCCTGATCAGCGCCTTCTTGTCGATGCCCTTTCGCGTCCCAAATGAATTTTCTTGAGGAGCCCCAGGCAAAGTCGCGTACGTTCTCTGCTGCGAATCGCCAAGTCTTAGTGTCATCTACCCCTTCGCTCTCATTCTCGAGGGCTTCTTCGGGAGTGACGATGAAAACGGGTCGATCCGCAGTCTCAGCCTCTTGCAGACGGTCGCGTTGTTCTCGTGTCAGAACCTGGTTCGCGTTCTGTAGCTCCCCGGTTGCTGCCACAATATGATCAGAAGGTACGGTAAGCGCAACTTCGTAGTCACCAAACTCTAAGGTGAACTCACCGGAACCTAGAAATTCCTTGTTTGTCCAACCTTCGTAGTCTGTATAGGCAACGAGACGCGGGAACCACTGAGAAATCGCGAACAGGTAGTTGCCGCCTTCGTTTTCATCGTCGGGAAAATATTCGTATCCACCGCGAGGCCGAAGCACATCACCATTGACTACGTTATAGGCATAGTCGATTTCGAATTCGACATCCTGACCAGAATTTAGTGGGCGCGCGAGATCGATACGCATGAGCGTGCCGACTATTGTATGTGGAAGATCATTTCCCGAGCTGTCGCGAACTGAGTTTATTTCGTAGCCAAGGTCGGCGTCTTCGTTGTATTGAAGAGCCCGCAGCTGGCCTAAGCTGATGCGCGCGGGAGAATCGGAATCAGGGCTACTGCCATTGAAGGTAGAGCTCATATTTCCAATTGAATCGCTACGGAAGCGATTCTGGTCTAACTGCAGCCAAAGATAACCCAGCGTATCGGGGGAATTGTTCTGGTAGCGTATAGTCTCAGTGCCCGAAATTCGCTGCGCATCTTCGTCGAGAGTGACATCTATCTCGTAGTCGACTTCTTGCTGCCAATATTGATGGCCCGGTTGTCCGGAAGCGTTCCTGTACACGTTTGGAGTCGGCAAGACTTCGTTCAATTGACGAAACTTATCCTGATACGATCCCTTCGTTTGTTGAATGCCTTGTGCAAATAATAGTGAACTGCTGAATAACGCGCTAATCGCAGCTGTAAGCAAGACGATTCTCTTCATAACGACCAATCTCCTGATAGTACACAGTACCTAAGTTTAGGCCGCGAATAATACCGCGTTTTACTCGATTAGTGGCCATCCATTTAATATCCATCTTGGTTCTGAGGTAGACTAAACTTTATGCAACTCATCCTTATTGCGATTCCGTTTTTCTTCCTGCTGATTTTTGTCGAGTTGGCTTACGGCTTGCTTCGTGGAAACAATACTTACCGCCTCAATGACAGCATAAACAGCATCTCCATGGGCAGTCTAAGCCGTCTGCAAGGCCTTGTAATTCTGGGATTTTCCGGCTCGATCTATGAAATCATTGTTGCTAAGTACCAAATCGCGCAGCTAGCGGATGACGCACTGTGGGTCTGGGTTAGCTGTTTCGTACTCTACGATTTCGCCTACTATTGGAAACATCGCTTCGGACACGAGGTTGCTCTATTCTGGGGCTCTCATGTAGCCCATCACCAGAGTGAGGATTACAATCTGAGCACTGCGCTGCGTCAAACCAGCATAGATTTTTATGGCTTCCTATTCTATCTCCCCTTCTTCTTCCTAGGCTTTCCGGCAGAAATCCTTTTCACGGTTGTAAGCCTGAACTTAATCTATCAATTTTGGGTTCATACCGAGCATGTGCCTAAGCTCGGCCCGATCGAATGGTTATTCGTTACCCCCTCGAATCATCGCGTTCACCATGCTCGAAATAAAATCTATGTAGATAGGAACTACGGAGGCGTATTCATTCTGTGGGATAGGATGTTCGGCAGCTTTCAGGAAGAACTTGCAGAAGAGACTGTGGTCTTTGGTCTGCGCAAACCGTTGAATAGCTGGAACCCAATTTGGGCCAACGTGCACGTGTATTGGAGACTTAGCCAGGACTTCTTTTCAATGCCCGGGATAGCCAATAAACTAAAACTCTTGTTCAAACCGCCAGGCTGGCGTGCCGAGGGGCAGCAGAGCCATTGCAAACTTGGCATCGAGGCTGTCGACCTCACTGCGCGCTTCGATCCAACAATATCACCCTTCAGCCTGGTCTATACCCTCGTCCAATTTGTCTTTACTGTCGTTCTAAGCCTAGCCGTGCTGCTCGGCGCAGCATCGCTTAGTCATTCGCTAGTCAGTTTGGCGGTGATCTATCTGTTCTTTTCATTCTTTGTTGCTGGAGCCTGGCTCGAGGGAAAGGAATTCGCACTTGCGCTAGAGATAGTACGACTGGTATTTCTTGTGCCCTGTCTGTTATTGCTCGATTTGAATCCGGCAGTGACAACACTGCTGATCGGCAACGCTATTATCGTACTGCCATTACTCCTTACTTTCGGATCTAAACGGGTTCAACTTCAGGCCCTAAGCTAATGGCTGCTTAACATGGCTCTTCTTGCAGAGCATGCTCTCGGCGTGCCTAACTGTCTGTTACCGCTTTACTATCTGCAACTGATCTCTTAGAAACGACTGAGAAAGGAGACGCAACAATCCGCGCTGCCCTCGAGGATGAAGTCTAAAACAGAAAACCTTTCTCTTGGTACCGAACAGCACTCACAAATCTAACTTTAGAGTAATAGGATTTCTTGTTGAGATGACATCGAGCTTACGATCGATTGACTGCGGTTTGAAGAAGCGACGGTTAAATCCTCGTGAGGGGAAAATTCAATAGCAGGGCGCCATTTTCTGGGTCGCGTAATTCGAATTGCGCTTGCGAGGCACTATCCAGTGCGTCGGTAAAAGTAGAACCATCATCCAGACTACTTATGATAAAGGCAACTCGCGTAGTTACACTACCCGCCGGCGGCACCTCTAAGGGGATAAATTCATAGCCTGCGGATTCACTCAACATACCCTGTACGGCGGACTCGACACTGAGGCTTGAGCCGGGAATTCGTTTTCTTACGGCTCTAAATAACACCACTTCGCCATCGCCACCTGTCATTCTTAGGAATACATTGACCTGCTTCGTAAACAGCTCGAGATTTCCCACACGCAATGAAGGCGTATAGATCGGATAGCTGAAGCCAACCTCGATAATTCCATTACTAGAGCTATCGGTAATGAGCTCGTTGCTAATCTGCTCCCCAGTTAGGCCAGACCCCGCCTGATTAGGCAGCAAAATAAAATAGTACGCTAGCACGGGAATTATTGCGGGAACGCAAACAGTCGCCGCATAGATCCCCGGCCTCCCAGAAAAAAGTGGATTGAATGGATACGCTGCGATTAGCGCTGCCACTATGGCTAATGACAATAACGCGGCTCGAATAAACAGCGGCTCACTGCCAATCCTAGCGGGGTTCTGAGCGATAAAAACCACCATCGCTACAGCGACAAGAAGCGCTGAAATGCAGATGATGATCTTTCTTAGCGTGATATTCATGAGCGCCTTAACGAGCAATGCAGAAAGGATGCTAGGGTATCTTTGATTAATTCACTAGTTGCGAGTCTGAAGCGTTCAGCTGCGAGGCGCCGTTCGCCGTTAATGGCCTTAGTCCTTAACAAGAGCTGCTTTGAGCCGCTGAATGCCTCGGGGCATTTGGACTGTCCCTAGATCAGAGCTGTCATAAAATTATTCAACCCTCAGACTTTTTCACCCTGGGCCTGCTTATCAGCATGGTAAGAAGATCTGACTAAGGGCCCACTAGCAACATGCTTAAATCCCAAAGTCTCTCCATAGACACGCAGCTCTTCGAATTCATCCGGATGCACGAAGCGTTCTACCTTCAGATGGTCCTTCGATGGTTGTAAGTATTGACCCAGAGTTACCATGTCGATGTTGTGTGCACGCAGATCATCCATTACCTGTTTCACCTCACTCAGAGTCTCACCCAGGCCGAGCATCAACCCGGACTTAGTCGTTACCGCAGGTTTGAGGGCTTTGTATCTCTTTAGTAATTCTAAGGACCAAGCATAGTCGGCGCCGGGTCGGGCTTGCTTATACAATCTAGGCACCGTCTCCAGATTGTGGTTAAACACATCCGGTGGCGTGTCCTTAAGTATGTCTAGGGCGATTTCCATTCTGCCGCGAAAGTCTGGCACCAGCACTTCTACTTGGATATCTGAATTCAATCTACGCGTTTCGCTAATGCAGTTGGCGAAATGTTGTGCCCCACTATCCTTCAAGTCATCGCGGTCCACGGACGTAATCACTACGTAGCTTAAGCCCATCTCGCTGATGGCAGAAGAAAGCTCGGTTGGCTCATTCTCATTGAGAGGTTTTGGTTTCCCGTGGGCAACATCGCAGAATGGGCAACGACGCGTACAGATATCACCCATAATCATGAATGTGGCGGTACCGTTGCTAAAGCATTCCCCTAGATTCGGGCAGGAGGCCTCCTCACAGACTGACGCAAGCTTGTGCTCTCTTAACTTCTGCTTAATGTGATTAATCTTCGGCGAGGCGGGAATTTTTACGCGAATCCAGGCAGGCTTACTAAGAAGCTCTGTGGTGGGGATGACCTTCACAGGAATGCGACGAACCTTATCCGCGCCTCGAAGCTTCTGTCCTTCTACCAATGTATTTCTTCGCTTTCTTTCCACCATTAGGTTTGTATCTCACTCAGTCGAATTCGTAGAAGCTTTTCTCCCTCTACCAAAGTATTTCTTCTCTTTCTTTCAGCCATTAGATCAACATCTCAATCAGTCGGATTCGTAATATTCCAAATAACCTAGTTCACTCAGCAATTTATTACTGAGCACCTTGCTCACCTTCTGCATGAGCGAGTCAGTCGCTGGCACATGGTCGGCGACCTGCGTAACGGCGAGGTTCTCATAGCCACATGGGTTGATACGCGAGAATGGCTCTAGATCCATCTGCACATTTAGGCTCAGGCCGTGATAGCTCCAGCCCTTGCGTATGCGTAAACCCAACGCCGCTATTTTAGCATCATTCACATACACACCGGGAGCCTTGGCTCTATTGCTCGCCGCTATGCCAAATTCCCCGAGAGTCTGCATGATTGCCTGTTCGATAACATCGACTAGGTCGCGTACGCCCATCTTACGTCGTCTCACATTCAGCAACAGATACACCACCAACTGACCGGGTCCGTGGTAGGTAACCTGACCACCACGGTCTATCTGCACGACAGGAATTTCAGCTGGATTTAGGATGTGCTCCGCTTTGCCTGCCTGACCTTGAGTAAAGACCGGTTTGTGGCTCAGCAACCAAATTTCGTCGTCGCGATCTGAATTCGCTTGCTCAGCCAAATAACGCATGGATTTCCAGATTGGCTCATATTCCTGCAATCCCAATCTACGGACGACTAACGGCAGATGAGTTCGACTCGCGTCAGGATTCGGTTCTGCATTGAAGTGCTTATAGCTGCTGAGTATCACCCTATAAGACCATCTTCACGCTTTCTAGAGTCTTCAGCTCGTCGAATAGATTCTGCAATTGATCCACGCCGGTTGCGGCTATGGTAATTCTTACCGACACATAGGTGTTTTTCTTGCTAGGGCGCAATTCGATTAAGTCCGAGGAGATTTTTCCGGCGTGTTTTTCTACGACCGTAACAACCTCGGTCTGAAATTCAACACTAGCCACGCCAATAATCTTGATCGGATAGAGGCAGGGGAATTCAATCTTGGGGGGCTCGATCTCGGTATTTGGGTCCAGCTCTTTCGACATCAACCTATCCCGAAAACATGCTACTGAATAGAAGAGTTATCCAGTCGACGAAACGTTTGAGAAAACCACCCTGCTCCACAGCCTGCATGGAGACTACATTGCCCTGATAGAGAATATTATTATCCAGCACTACCCGAACCTCACCCATGATCTGTCTATCGCTGAGTGGTGCATGAATTACTTCATCTACATCCACGGTGGCAGTCATTGCCTCTGCCTGACCTCTTGGAATAGTAATGTAAATCTCATCTTCAATTCCCAGGTCTACAGAATTCTGCGCACCAGAAAAAATCGGCACGTTAGTCAGCACCTGATTCGAGTCATAAAGTTTGTGCGTCTCGTAGTAGCGAAAACCATAGGTCAGCAATTTCTGTGTCTCTATTGCACGGGCTTCCTCACTAACTGTGCCCATAACCACAGAGATCAGTCGCATGCCGTCACGCTCAGCTGAGGCAACGAGGCAGTAACCCGCCGCATCGGTCCAACCTGTTTTCATTCCATCGACATTGCGATCGCGGAATAGCAGAGTATTTCGATTCGACTGACGAATATCGTTGTAGGTAAATTCTCGTTCTGCGTACATCGGATAGAACTGGGCATGTCTAGTAATCGTAGCCTGCGCAAGAAAGGCCAAGTCACGAGCCGACATCGTATTGTAGTAGAGCTCGGTATCCAATCCGCTGACGTTCATGAAGAAGCTTTGCGTGAGACCAAGCACTTCGGCGTATTGATTCATCATGTCCGCGAAGGCTTCTTCGCTGCCTGCAATGTGTTCAGCGATAGCCACGCTGGCATCGTTTCCAGACTGAATAATGATGCCGCGAAGCAGGTCTTCTACTTCGACCATCGTGTCTACACCGACAAACATCTTGGAGCCTTCCATGCGCCAGGCTTTCTCGCTGATATGCACTTCATCTGTCAGCGCTAGATTGCCATTGAGGATCTCTTCGGTAGCAACATAGGCGGTCATTATTTTTGTGAGGCTCGCCGGCGGCAACGCTTCATCGGCATTCTCTTCGATGAGTATGTGCCCTGTCTTTGCATCTATCAGAATGTAGCTGGTTCCAGCTATCTCTGGCGGCCTTGGTATAATTGCGGGAGCAGCAAAAGAAAGATTGCTCGCAAACATGACCACCACCATGAGAAGAGAGAGTCCTCTCATTCGTTGTGTCGATTTTTTAGAACGTGATGAAATAGAAAAAGATGACATAAAATCCGTCTCGTTTGAGTGTATTGAGTTGTGAAATGACGAATCAATTGATGAAACTGGTCGTGGCTATTACTCGGTGATAGCGCGTACTGCTAAGCTATTCGGTAACAGTGTACGGGCTTCCCAAGTTAGCGGCAACAACACTTTGGCTAACTCGTTGGATTTGACCAGGGTCAGAAATTGGGCCGACTCTAACTCGATGTAAAATTCTGTTGTTCGATGTATTCACGGAACGAATAAACACGGGCAAGTTGGTAATCTCTTCTACCCTGCTAGAGACTTCCCTGGCGATGCTGAGTTCCGAAAATGCCCCTACTTGCAAATATTTGCTGGCGGCAGAACTTACCCGCAATGTCTCGTTTTGAGTGGAGCTCACCTCGCGATCGCGAGAAACCCCAGTTGCGACTATAGATTCCAGCTGTACGCGAGCGGTGCCCCTGTCCGCATAACCGAGCTTTAGGGCGGCCGCATAAGATAAGTCGATAACGCGATCGCCATGGAAGGGCCCCCTATCATTAACTCTGACTACAATGCTTCTGTTGTTATCCAAATTCGTGACTCGCAGGAAACTGGGTATGGGCAATGACTTATGTGCTGCGGATACCTGATACATATCAAATACCTCGCCGTTGGAAGTTTTGTGCCCGTGAAATTTCTCGCCGTACCAGGAGGCCACCCCACGCTCAAAGTAGCCCTCTTCAGTCGGCAGAACTCGGTAGCTCTTACCCAACACCGTATAGGGGCTACGATTTCCTGCCATCGTACGATGTAGTGGCTGCGGAATAACTTCTGGAATTGCGGAGAGATCGACGATCCGAGTCGGGGCCCGGTCCTGCGAGATGCTGTAGCGCCCCTTATTCGGTGACTCGGGAGTTTGCTCCGGCGCTGGCGCTGAGCTACAGGCCATCATAGCCAGTAAAATCGGTGAAACTAGCGAAATTCTCAGCACGGTACTGTTCATGATCATATTCATGTAACTACCCTATTATTAACGTAACTCTAAACTTGGACTTTAAAATTCTTCCTTGATTCGTTATTACCAAAAGGCTCTAGCGCAATAGTCAGAAAAACCAAGGGCACCTGAAGAATAGCGTCCAATCTGAAAATTATTTTAACTGCGTCGCCGGATCTTAACGCTATTAGGGCGCAGAAATAGTGATCAAGTTGCGAATTGAAATAATTAAACTAGATTAAATCATTTTAATTCAATGACTTAGATCGAAAGGCTGCGCCCGTGGGTTTGAATCGACATTAACAGGCCAAATCCGATAAAAAGTGTAACAACCGAGGTGCCTCCACGACTTATAAGCGGCAGGGGTAGACCAATCACGGGCAATAGACCGGACACCATGGCCATATTGACGAATACGTAGAAGAAGAATGTAAGAGTTATGCTCCCAGCAAGTAGACGGCTGAATGTATCGTTCGCTGCGTAGGCGATATAACAACCGCGAGCGAGCACGAATAGATACAGCGAGATCAGGAACAGCACGCCGAGCAAGCCAAATTCTTCTGCCAGGACGGCGAGGATAAAATCGGTATTACTCTCAGGAATAAAGTCGAGGTGAGATTGAGCGCCCTCGCCCCAGCCTTTGCCGTAGATGCCGCCCGAACCAATGGCGATTTGCGATTGAATGATATTGTAGCCGGCACCAGTTGGGTCTCGATAGGGATTGAAGAACGTTAGTATTCTGTTCTTCTGGTGCTCCTGAGCGAGGAAGAGAAACCACGCCGGCGACGCGAGCAGTAGCGCTATAAATCCGGCAATTACAATACGCCAGCGTATGCCCGCAAGCAATACGACGAAGATACCCGACATGGTAACCATGATCGCCGTACCAGTATCGTTCTGAATAATAATCAGTGCAGCCGGCACTAGTATCATCACTGCAGACCAAAACAGGTGTTTGAATCTTGGTGGAAGAGGACGACTCGCGAGATACCACGCCATCAACATTGGCACTACAAATTTCATCAACTCTGAGGGTTGAAAGCTAGGTAGCCCGGGCAAATCCAGCCAGCTCTTTGCTCCATTTGCCTCCACTCCAACCAGAAGCACTAGTCCGAGCAGCCCGAGCCCGGCCGCATACAGTGTCGGTGCCCACTGCCTAAAGAAGTGAACATTGAATTGCGCAACAGTAAACATGACCACGAGACCAACGACCATAGTAAGCGCCTGTCTTCGCACCACGGGAACATCGCCCCCACTTGCACTGAATAGGACAATCAGGCCAAAACCGCAGAGCAGGCTTATGCCGACAAGAAGAGGAGGATCGGTATGTATCGTTCGCCAGATAGATTTAGTGTATCTGGACTTGGAGTCGAGGCCGTCGGACTGTCGTATGAAGTCTTGGTTATTCATCGACCAGGGAAACAAGTGTATCGCTGCCAGAATCCAGTGCGGCGAAATCGATCTGCAAAATGTCTAAGAGGTAGGTATCCGTTATTTTTTTCGCTATAGGTCCAGCCACACTACTTCCGTGCTCGCCGTTCTCAACAAAGACAGCAATGGCTATCTGCGGCTTTATGTTTGTATTTTCAGCCGGCGCATAGGAAATGAACAAGGCATGGTCCTTGTTCGGATCCGACACTTGAATATCTTCGCTTTGCAATATTTCCTGACTAATACCGACCACCTGAGCCGAGCCGGACTTGCCTGCCATCTTATAGGGCATCTCCCGATCTTCCATTGCTATCGCTGCGTAGGCCGTTCCGTATTCGCGAAACACATCATTGTAAGCGCGATGCACTACCATCGACATAGACTCTTCGATATAGCGCCAATAGTCTGCATCGTTTACTACGACATCATTCACTGGGTCTTGGATATCAGGCTGGTAAGGCTCTCCATCAATGGCTTTCAACATACGCGGCTGAACGACTTTACCCTTGTTTGCCATAATCGACGCTGCCGTGGCTAACTGCAATGGAGTCGCCCACATATAACCCTGACCGATAGAGGAGTTTATCGTGTCGCCTGGATACCATGGCTCGTTTCTAGTCGCCCGCTTCCACTCACGTGAGGGCAACACTCCAGTCCTCGCGTAATTAATGTCGACGGCGAAGTTTTCCCCAAACCCGAACTGCGCCATGAAGCCATGCATGGTATCAATGCCCATTCGGTTGCCCAGATCGTAGAAGAAGGTATCGCAAGATTGATAAATAGCTTTTTGTAGATCCGTGTGTCCATGACCACCACCGATGGCGGTTCTCAACGTGTAGTCACCCCAACGATAACTCACCCCCGGCAGTCGAAAATAGCCTGGATCTTCGATCGTGAACTCATAGTCAACGAGGCCATGATGAAGACCGCCCAAGCCGAGAAACGGCTTAATAGTTGAACCGGGTGGATAGGGGCTTGTCGATCTATCGAACAGAGGCGTATTAATTTCGTCAGTAACAAGTACGCTATAGTTCTTATTGCTAATGCCGGTCACGAACAGGTTCGGATCAAATCCGGGCTTGCTCACCATGGCTAAGATACCGCCAGTATTTGGATCTATAGCAACAACGGCACCACGATAATCTCCCAGCGCCTCCTCTGCCGCAATTTGCAACTGGCTATCAAGGTAGAGGGAAATATTCTTGCCAGCAATCGGATCAGTGCGATCAAGTCTGCGCATGACCTGACCCCTGTTGTTCTTTTCGACTATCTCATAACCAACAGTGCCATGCAGCAGGTCTTCATAGGTTCTCTCTATTCCAGTCTTGCCTATATGGTTTGTGCCGCCATAATTTTCGCGCTCCTCATCGTCGAAAGAATCCAGCTCGGCGCGATTAATCTCTGACACATAACCGACCGAATGCGCGGCGAGATCAGCGAGGGGATACTGCCGCACGAATTGAGGTTCGATTGCTACGCCGGGAAGCTTGTAACCATTCACAGCAACCTTGGATTTATCTGCATCGCTGAGGACATAGCGTAGTGGAACGGAAGAAAACGGCACGCGGTTTCTACCCAGTCGAATATTGAACTGCTCTCTTTCATCATCAGACAAGTCTATTAGCGTGTCGAGGTAGTCGAGAGTTTCGTCGAGGTCTCCGACCTGCTCCCGCACAATTGTTAAATTGAAGATCGGTTGGTTGTCGGCGAGCAGCTGCCCTCTATTGTCGAAGATCAGGCCTCGGGCAGGAGGCACATATTGGGAGTGCAGTCGGTTCCCATCCGAACGAGCCGAGAAGTACTCATATTGGGAGACCTGCAGATTGACAAGCTTTATGATAAGCGCGGCAAATAGCAGCAGTACAAATACACCAGCTACGACAAGACGGCGGCTGAATAGCTCCCGCTCTGCCTCGTGATCTTTAAGCTGCCATTTTCCTGCCATATTTAGTATTTCCTAGCTGCAAGTAGATTAATCGGCTAAGGGATTGGTCACTAAAGGATTGCACCCTCATTTGCCTTCGACACCAAATCTGATAAATAGTTTTTCCCGGAATGCGATTTACCACTATTTCTGCAGTTTACCGCGATTTGAGAGAGTTTTTAGTGAAACTGGTCCAGAATCAACAATCATCTTTAGCTGGACTAGCTGCGATGATAAGGATGTCCCTTAATAATGCTGATAGCTCGATAGAATTGCTCAGTAATCACCACCCTAACTAAAGGGTGCGGAAATGTCAGCGCCGACAGCGACCAACGTTCTGATGCCCTCGTCAAGCATTCGGCGTCCAAACCATCCGGGCCACCTATAAGTAGACTCAGGTTGTCGCCTCGCTGACGAAAATCCGCTATCTTCCGTGCTAAATCTTCGGTGCTAAATGATTTACCACCGACATCCAGAGCTACCACATAGTCTCCCGTTGGAATTGAGGCTAGAAGTGCATCGCTCTCTTTCTTCCTACATTGACCTATATTGCTGTTCTTCGTACGCCTTGCCATTGGTATCTCTATTAGAGAGAAGTCCAGATCAGCCACCATCCGCTTCTGGTACTCCGCGATACCCGCTAGCACCCAGCCAGGCATCTTCGTACCCACACTCAAGACCCTTACCTTCACGCGGCAGGGTTTTCCGCTTCAGCATCGGTTTCAGGCTTTGTTTCGAAATTCCAAAGCTCTTCCAAATTATAGAGAGCACGCACCGGTGCCAACATCAAATGAAGGACGACACCGCCCAGGTCAACAAGGACCCATTCAGAGGCGAGCTTACCTTCCATGCCCACCACTTCCTGTCCCGCGTCCTTCACCGATTTACTTACCGACTCCGCCAACGCCTTCAGGTGCGTACTCGAAGTTCCCGTTACGATGACCATGTAGTCCGTGATCGAAGTTAATCTCTCTACATTGATACAGCGAATCGATTGACCCTTTAGGTCCTTCACCGCCTCAACAACTATTTCTGATAATTCTGTACTATTCAAACCGCAGTCTCACTCTAGTTAGCTAATTCTGATAGAGGCAATTGTCTCTAATGTATTGAACGACCTTGGCATCAAGCTCTGCTGACACCTCATCGCCTCTCGTTATTTTCTTCCTGATTTCACTCGATGCCATATCATAATCAAAGTTCTCACAATAAATGATCTTGCCATTGGGGCTCGACAGCAGCTGCTCACTCGTATCGACCCGCCTGTGTTTGATATCAACAGCACTCAGTGTTTCATCCGAAAGAGTCGCACCCTGTCTCGACAATACCAACAGGTGACTCAAATCCAGTATCTTCTGCCAATCGTGCCATTCGGGCAGACTATTAAACGAATCCACACCGAGCACGAATACCAACATGCCGTGTCGTTTCCTAAGTTCGGTGAGCGTATCGACCGTATAAGACACTCGATCTCGTTGCAGCTCGATCGGATCTACTTCTATTTGTGGATAGGAAGCGGTCGCTAGTTCGAGCATTGCCAATCGATGCTCAGCCTGCGTATTAGGCTCTGGCTTGTGGTTAGGCAAATGGCAGGGGATCATTTTGAGCCTCTGTGTAGACAAGAATTCCAGAGCGAACCGCGCGGCGCTCACATGTCCCTTGTGCACCGGGTCAAACAATCCGCCAAGCACGGCTAAGGGAGAACTCATTGTCGGATATGTCCGTCCCCTAAAACGATATACTTCTGCGAAGTCAGGCCTTCAAGGCCTACCGGGCCGCGCGCATGAAGCTTGTCTGTCGAGATGCCAATTTCCGCTCCGAGGCCGTATTCGAATCCATCTGCAAATCGTGTGGATGCATTAATCATCACCGAACTCGAATCAACTTCTCTGAGGAACCGCTGCGCGCGCGTGTAGTCCTCGGTCACAATAGAATCCGTGTGCTGCGAGCTATAGGTGTTGATATGGCTAATCGCCGCATCCACATCGGCGACGATCTTTATCGACAATATTGGTGCTAAGTATTCTGTTTCCCAATCTTCATCGGTCGCCGGATTAACACCCTCTGTCAGCGCTCGCGTCTTTTCACAGCCGCGTAGCTCTACACCCTTCTCTACCAATTGCGTACATAGAGTCGGCAACACCTCAGCGGCTATTTGCTCGGCGACGAGCAGCGATTCCAACGTGCAGCATGTTCCATAGCGCTGGGTCTTCGAGTTGATCACGATCGGCATCGCCTTCCCGATATCTGCCTTGTCATCGATGTAGACGTGACAGTTTCCATCCAAGTGTTTAATTACTGGCACTTTCGCATCGGCACTAATCCTAGCTATAAGACCTTTCCCGCCCCGCGGAATAATCACGTCGACAAATTCAGGCATAGTAATCAAAAGCCCAACCGCGTCTCGATCGGGTCGATCCAGAACCTGAACCACGTGCTCACTCAAACCGGCCTTCTCCAATCCTGTCTTGATGCAAGCCGCTATTGCTTGGTTCGAATGAATTGCCTCTGAGCCACCGCGCAAGATTGTGGCGTTGCCAGACTTCAGACAGAGACTAGCCGCCTCACAAGTTACATTGGGTCGTGATTCGTAGATTATACCAATCACGCCAAGCGGCACTCGCATCCTGCCAACTTGAATGCCGCTAGGGCGGTATTTAAGATCTGAGATCGCACCAACGGGATCATCCAGAGCTGCTACCTGTCGCAGGCCCTCGATCATGTTGTCGATTCGAGCGGCATTCAATTCCAGACGGTCGAGCAAAGCTGCATCTAGAGCCTTGTCTTTACCTGCCTGCATATCCAGCGCGTTGGCCTGCATAAGCTGCGCTCGATTAGTATCGATCGCCTCGGCGATAGCCGTCAGTGCTGTATTTTTCTGCGCTGTGCTCGCCTTAGCGATCTGCCGTGATGCCTGTCTCGCCTGACGCCCCAGCTGCTGCATGTAGTTCTCTATATCAGTCATCTTCGCTTACTTCGGTTCAATCCTACTTGAAATGATACTCAATTAAATTGATGGGCATTCAGTGAAATCGGTCACCTCTGACGAAAAAGTATCCGTGCAAACGGACTCAGAGCTGCCCAAAGCAGCGAATTATAACCCAAAAGCCGTTGATGCGGGCCCAATGCACGGATATAGCGTAGACAGGCGGCAACCCCAGCCTTTATGCTCTATGCCATCCAATTTAGTTCAATATAGGTAGTAGCAATGGAATCGATACCCGACTCGGCAACTGACTCATCGCTGCGTCCCGCGACAGTAACGCAGGCACTAGTTCCGGTTCTCGTGCTAATCAGCCTTCTCTCCTTCTCCGTGTATCTGTTTGGAGAAGACGCGAGCTACGGCCCCAATCAGATAGCACTATGCGTCGGCGCCATGGTCGCCTCGGCAATCGGTTGGATGAACGGGCAGGATTGGCAGCAAATCGAGAATAGCATCGTGTCTGGAGTCACTATAGCGTTGAAGCCTATTCTCATACTCTTCAGCGTGGGCTTACTCATCGGTAGCTGGATTCTCTCTGGCACAGTGCCGACCATGATCTACTACAGCCTGCTTATCTTGGACCCAGCTATCTTCTACGCCGCTAGCTGTCTCATTTGCGGTTTGATCGCTCTCAGCATTGGCAGCTCTTGGACCGTCGCAGGCACAGTCGGTATCGCACTCATCGGAGCGGCAGCAGGCCTCGGCCTCTCGGTTGAAATTACCGCGGGTGCAATTATTTCCGGTGCTTATTTCGGCGACAAAATGTCTCCTCTATCTGAAACCACAAACCTAGCCCCGGCAGTTGCGGGAACAGACTTATTTTCACACATTGGTCATATGGTATGGACCACTATCCCGAGCATTGTTATAGCTCTCGTTCTGTACGCCATAATCGGGCTGAATATCGATACGGAAAATAGCGCTAGCGACCTCGCTGTCACCATGCAGTTAATCCAAAACAACTTCACCATCAATCCATTCATGCTGCTGCCTGTTCTTGCCCTGTTGGTTATGGCACAGAAGAAAATGCCGCCTATTCCGACAATACTCGCCGGTGCGTTTATCGGTGTGGTGCTGGCTCTGATGTTTCAACAGAAAGCCGTACTAAGTTTGGCAGGCGATACGCCGAACGTTTTCCTCGGACTGTTCAAGGGTACGTGGCAGACACTATTCGATGGCTTCTCGCTATCGAGCGGGAATGAAACACTGGATGACTTAATGACGCGGGGTGGTATGAGTTCAATGCTGAATACGGTATGGCTGATTCTGTGCGCTATGGTGTTCGGCGCGGTGATGGATCATACCGGACTACTGCAGTGCCTAGTTAACTACGCCCTGTCCTTCGTGCACAGCACGGGAAGCCTGATTGCTACCACGATAATTACCTGCATCGGCGCCAACATTATTACTTCCGATCAGTATATATCGATCGTGCTGCCGGGTCGCATGTACAAACTGGAATTCCAAAACAGAAACTTAGATGCGAAGAATCTATCTCGCAGCTTAGAAGATGCAGGCACAATGACTTCGCCACTAATACCTTGGAATACCTGTGGTGCCTATATGGCAGGCACCTTAGGCGTAGCAACATTTTCCTATCTGCCCTACTGCTTCTTCAATCTAATCTGCCCCGTTATCGCAGTGATCTACGGATACACGAACTTCAAGATCGCTCCTCTGATTACAGAACAGAGCCCTAGCATCTCAACGCTTTCCGCTGCTGATTAGATAGGGTTCTGCAAGCTCATCTCTTCGGGACAGGGATTCATGTACCAGGAGTTGGCGATGTACTCATCCGGTTGCTTTCTGAAGAAATGATTAAGCAGCGTAATCGGCACAATAAGCGGCAATTGACCTCGGCGATATTTCTCCACAGTTTCAGTCAGCTCTAATTTGTCATCCGCATCTAAGGGCTTCTTAAGATAGCCTTGAATATGCTGCAAGACGTTGACGTGATTCCCTCGCGTTGCAGGAATCTTTAACGCACGCATCAAGCTCAGYAAATATTCCTCCGCCACCTCCCGAACATTGTCCTTGTGCGCCGCAGCGAGCATCTGCTCGAGCCCACAATAACCATTTTGATCGCGACTCATGATGATTAGCTCGTGCCGCGCATGAAACTTCAAGAGATCATTAAGCGTCATTCCCTGTTCTTTGAGTTGCTTCCAGCGGTGCATGATGAAAACTCGCTGTATGAAGTTTTCTCTTGGCACAGCATCGCCAAGGCGCCCCTCTTCCTCGACGGGTAGGTAGGGAAAATTTTCCATCATCTTGCCGGCATAGATACCGACACCCTCTCGAATAGGCACGGCATCGTCCCAGATTTTAACGCGTTCCATACCGCAGCTCGGGGAGTCCTTCTTTAGAATGTAGCCGCACAAACTGCTATGCCACTGCTTCTTCTCATCTGCAGATTTTGCGAGTGCTTCTGTGAAGTCTAGCTCGGGATTGCCGAGCGGAGTACAGCGAATAACGTCTGAACCTTTTCGCGAAAGGCGAATTGGCTTACGCGGTATGCCTAGGCCGATATCCAGCTCGGGACAAAATGCCTGAAAATCAAAATACTGCCCTAGAGTCTTCGCTATATAGGAGTTGTTCTTGTGCCCACCATCGTAGCGAACTTTCTCACCGAGGAGGCAGCTACTAATGCCCACGGGTATCTTGCTCTGTTGACCTTCGATCTCTTCAGAAATTTCCTCAGCGATCATTTTCCCTGAAGCCACTTTTCAAATTCCTCCAGATCGGTACTCAGGCCTATTAGCTGCTCCTTCTGGGCTCGGCTTAATTGCTTAACTCTATACTCCAGCTTGAGCGCAGCGGATCTATTCCCTACAACAATTTTAAAAACCAGCTGCAGCGGCCCCTTGCCGCGCAGAGCCTTAGCTCCTTTATTCTTCTTATCTTTATTCTCATGCTCCGCGAAGCGCCGCTGAACATCTGTAGTCACGCCCGTGTAGAGACTGCCCTCAGCGGTACGAACAAGATACAGCAGCCACAGTGTCGCTTCTTCGCTCTCTGCATTCATAGCTTGTGCTTAGCACATTTCCCAGAGCTTGTTGTTGCATTGAACCCGTTCATCCTGCTGCAGCCTCAACAGATGAGCCAGCAGCGTCCTCTTAGCCCAAGGGATAAGTTGCGCGGCCACGTCGTCGTAAACGGTCAATACCAGCTCATCCAAGCTGACCGCGCCTAGGCTTTCCAGCCCCACGATTACCTTCTGTTCTCGCTTTAAGCGATGTGCAATAAGTTTCTCAACCTCGCTATGAGGCTCCATCATGACGCTACCATGACCAGGTGCCAAAGCCTTAAGCGGGATCAGCAACAGGCGATCTAAGGCATCGAGGTAGGCGGTCATATCTCCATCGGGTGGCAGGATTACCGAGGTCGTGCCCTGCAGGATATGATCTCCGGTAAACAGCAACTGCTCTTCGAGTAACAGAAAGCAGATATGGTTCGAAACATGGCCTGGGGTCGCTATGAGCTGCACGCTGTATTCGCCACAGTCGATAGTATCAAGGTCGTTCCAGAGCCTATCGGGCGCAAATGTCTTGTCGTGGCCAGCCACATCCGGGGCCTTCAAGCCAACCAATCTTGCTCCCGTTGCCTCCTGCAAAGCTAAAGCGCCGGGAGAATGATCACCATGTGTATGGGTAATTAGAATATTTTCTAGTTTGGCGTCGCCTATGGCTTGAAGAAAATTCTGCAGCTGAACCTCATCTGCCGGTCCTGGATCCAGAAGTGACAGGCGCTCCTCTCCAATCAGATAGCTATTCGTTCCCGGACCGGTCATCGGGCCGGGATTGAGCCCTAGTATGCGCCTTACCGGCACTGTCTCTGTTTCGATGGGGACCGCGACCCCCGCGTCCAGTTCATTCATGGGTTTTTCCTTGTGATTGATTCCTTCTCAGGCCGCTAAATTGGAGGTCTACAAAGGTGACGCCACTCTGCAGAAATCCGGCTGGAGTTTCCGCGCGAATCACGACATAATTGCCCGCGTTATTTCTCAGGATATCGCAACTCTTAAACTGCCTCCTGCTCAAGAAACCAGCTTGGATGATACACCCTCAACATGAAAACTTGCACTATCCGCCGTCAGTAGCGCTCACCGCTATAGCGCATCCATATAGCCTACATAACTGTAAGAAAGCCACATAGCTCAGGAAATCAAATGCACAAAATCAAGACCTATAATGCGATCTCATCGAGGGGATTGACGCGCTTCCGCCATGAAGATTTTCAAGTCGACCCAGATGTAACTGACGCCGATGCCATTCTGCTGCGAAGCCACAAATTAGATGCATCTGCTATAGAGGCGGACCTGAAAGCGGTTGCCCGCGCGGGAGCTGGCACGAACAATGTGCCTGTTGACGCCTGCACCGAGGCAGGTGTCGTCGTATTCAACACCCCTGGCGCTAATGCTAACGCAGTTAAGGAACTGGTTTTGTGTGGACTTCTGCTCGCCTCACGAGGAATTGTTCCAGGCATCGGCTTTGCTAGCACGCAGACTGAAATCAGGGATGAAGCCGAATTATCCAAGTTGATGGAGCAAGAGAAGAAGCGCTTCAAGGGCAGCGAGATTTCCGGCAAGACATTGGGAGTGATCGGCCTAGGCGCGATTGGTTCTCTCGTTGCGGAAATGGCGATCGATCTGGGCATGAAGGTGCAAGGCTATGATCCTGCCCTCTCAGTAGAAGCAGCATGGCGCCTGCCAAGTAAGGTGCGACGCAAAGAGAACATTGCTTCTTTGGTTGCTAGCTCCGATTTTATCTCTCTGCATCTACCCGTACTAGATTCGACGCGCGACCTGATCAATGCGGAAGTTTTCGCATCCATGAAAGATGGCACCTGCCTATTGAACTTTGCACGTGATGAGATCATCGATTCTAAAGCTCTTCTCGAAGCCCTGGAATCGGGCAAGCTCGGCAAGTACGTGAGTGATTTCCCTCGACCCGAGCTGATGGGCAGAGAGGATGTCATTTCCATGCCACATATCGGCGCCAGCACCAACGAGGCCGAAGAGAACTGCGCGATCATGGCTGCAGACCAACTGATGGACTTTCTTGAAAACGGTAACATCAAGAACTCGGTAAACTTTCCGGCCGCGTTCCTAGACCGAACTGCCGATGCAGGCAGTTGTACTCGCCTGGCTATCTGCAATCGCAACGTACCCAAGATGCTTGGTCAGATATTATCGGTACTCGCGGATCAGAATATCAACGTAATAGACATGCTTAATAAGAGTCGCGATGATATTGCCTACAACCTAATCGACTTAGAGGCGCGGCCTTCGGAAGAAGCACTGGCGGCGATTTTAGAAATCGAAGATGTAGTCAAAGTTACCCTGCTTTAGCACACCACACACTAACACACTATTGGAATGAGACAATGACTCGAGTTTTTAATTTTGGCGCAGGACCGGCGATGCTCCCAACAGCTGTGATGGAGATCGCGCAGCGGGAGTTTCTAAATTATCGCGACATGGGCACTGGCCTCATAGAAATCAGCCATCGCTCCAAAGAATTCGAGGATGTTATCAATTCAGCGGACTCCCTGTTAGCCGAACTTGCGAATATCCCTGATAACTACAAGATTCTCTATGTTCACGGCGGTGCACAGATGCAATTTTCCGCCATACCTATGAATCTGATTAACCGCAATCCTGCCAAGAAGGCTGCCTATGTTGAAACTGGCAACTTCGCCGGCCTGGCTAGAAAGGAAGCTTCTCGCTACGGCAACGTAACTGTCGCTGCTAGCAGCGAAAACACAGACTTCGATCGAATTCCTGAATTCGATGTTGCCAGTCTCGATGCAGATACGTCCTATGTACATATCACGAGTAATAACACGATCTATGGAACACGCTGGCAGCAATTTCCCGACACTGGCGATATTCCTCTCGTAGCTGATATGACTTCAGAATTACTCTCTCGCCGACTCGATATCTCTCAGTTCGGGGTAATCTATGCAGGCTTACAGAAGAACCTTGGACCTGCGGGTCTGGCCTGCGTGATTGTGCGCGAAGACCTACTGGGCCATGCGACACCAGAAACACCAAGCCTGCTGAACTATAAGACGTATGCAGACAAGCACTCCCTCGCAAACACAAACAACACCTTCGCCATCTATATGATGAAACTGGTATTGGAGTGGTTGAAAGGCGAAGGCGGCCTCGACGCGATGGAAGCGCGTAACGACGAAAAATCCGCACTTCTCTACGACGTAATAGACAATTCGGATTTTTACCTGGCCGCTGTTCAGAAAGAACATCGCTCCACTATGAATGTCACATTTAACCTCGCCAATAACGATCTATTGAATGACTTTCTCGAGCAGGCATTGGCGAAAGGCCTGTATGCCCTCAAAGGCCATCGCAATGTCGGCGGCATCCGCGCGTCGATCTACAACGCCATGCCTAGAGAAGGCTGCGTTGCTCTCGCAGAATTTATGCAAGAGTTTGAAAAAAACAACGCCTAGACCAAGACGGTCATGCAGCCGGCCCGATCACATTTACTTCTGTGAGGGCCTGCTGTAGTTTTGGCAGACATTGCAAAACCAGAAACCGTCATGGACAGTTCCCGAAAAATCATTCACTGCGATTGCGACTGCTTCTATGCCTCAATAGAGACACGCGACAATCCAGATCTAGCCAATCTACCCATTGCAGTCGGTGGCTCACCGAATCGACGCGGGGTAGTCGCCACCTGCAACTACGAGGCGAGGAAATTCGGCATTCATTCGGCTATGGCTTCAGCTATGGCGCGTAAGCTCTGCCCCGACCTTATAATCATTCGTCCTGATATGGAGAAATATCGGGAAGCCTCCGGACTCATTCATCAAGTTTTTCAGAATTATACTGAGCTGATCGAGCCACTCTCCCTAGACGAGGCCTTTTTAGACGTTAGTGACTGCAGTCAGTTCGATGGCAGCGCTACCCGTATTGCCGAGGCCATTCGTCAGGAAGTACGTAACAGCGTCGGAATAACACTCTCAGCGGGCATCGCACCGAACAAATTTTTAGCCAAGATCGCCAGCGATTGGGAGAAGCCCGATGGGCAGTTTGTGATTCGTCCCGAACAAGTCCAAGCTTTCGTCGCCACTCTACCGGTGAAGAAGCTACACGGCGTCGGGAAAGTCACGGCAGCTAAGATGAAGCGACTAGGCTTAGATTGCTGCGAAGACCTGAGACTACTTGGCGAAGAAGAGCTACGGGAACACTTCGGCTCATTCGGTGATCGCCTGTACGAGCTCAGCCAGGGAATTGATAATCGCCCCGTGCAAACTGACCGCATTCGAAAATCAGTTAGCGTTGAGAACACCTTTGCTGAAGACCTACCCTCGCTAGCAAGCTGTCTCGATGCACTCCCAGCGCTCGAGACACAACTGCTAAAGAGAATACAGAACCTGAAAGACGGCTATCAAATTCACAAGCAATTTGTAAAAATTAAATTTCATGACTTCGTAGGCACTACGGTAGAGATGATATCTTCCACGACGGATACCGATAATTATAGAGCGCTTTGCGAACAAGGCTTTGCGCGTGGCAACAAACCGGTTCGACTGCTTGGCATGGGCGTCAGATTGATTCCGCTGACCGAAAGTCCGAACACAGAAAATGCAATCGTAGAAAACCAAAGAGACCAATTGAGTCTCAGTCTGGACTCCTAAGCGCATGAGCAGATACCGCCCACCACGGCCGCCTAGCGCAAAATATATTACCGCTGAGGGCGAGAAAGCAATGAAAGCAGAGTTACATCAGCTCTGGAAAGTTGAGCGCCCTGTGATTACCCAATCAGTCTCCGAGGCCGCCGCACAGGGCGATAGGTCGGAGAATGCAGAATACATCTATGGCAAGAAGCGCCTGCGCGAGATAGATAGCAGAGTCAGATATTTAAGCAAGCGACTGGAGGAGATGACAGTAGTTTCCGAGCCCCCTACCAATCAAGACAAGATCTATTTTGGCGCGACTGTCACACTCGAGGATCAAGACGGGAACGCACACAAGTACAAAATAGTCGGCCCCGATGAACTAGATCCTCAGAAAGGCCACATAAGCATTGATGCACCTCTGGGTCGCGCGCTCTTAGGCAAGGAAGTCGACAGTGAAATCGAGATAGACTCACCTACCGGTCACAAGGTCTACTATGTCCTCGCTATCGAGTACTAAGCCACTAAAACCATCGATGAAAGGGTTATGAAACACGTAACCATAATTGCTGTCCCTAAGGCACTCGGTTCAACTGTTACTATTCCCTTAGAGATGTTGAGTGCTGCTAACGATATTGCTAGGGCCCGCCGCCAACTCGACAAGCTCGTCACTATTGATTTGGCTTCTGGCACTGACACTACTGAGCTTGTACTCAGCGGCGGGATGCGAATCAACTGTCAAACCAGGCTGGACAGTATAAACAATAGCGATCTTATCTTCGTGCCAGGCATCTGGGGAAACCCCAGATCGTCACTACCCAAACTAAAGCCCATGATGAACTGGCTCGTACAGCAGTACAGGGCTGGCAGCACACTCTGCTCGATAGCGACTGGAAGTTTTTTCCTAGCTGAGGCTGGTCTACTCCAAGGAAGATCTGCTACTACCCATTGGCGCTTCTTCGATGAATTTGCACGGCGCTACCCCGACATAAAACTGCAACGCAAACGCTTCATCACCAGCGATGAAAAACTCTATTGCACTGGCAGCATCAACGCAGTTCGCGACATCATGCTGCATTTTGTGGAGCAGCTGTATGGTGAATCGATTGCCAGCGAAATAGCGCAGCAGTTTACTCACGAGTTAAAACGCTCCTATGAGTCCTTGCTCCTCAATGAAGATCAACAGCGTAGTCACCACGATGAGGAAATAATAAAAGTACAGGAGTGGCTAGACCAAAACTACCAAGCGGATGTAGTCATAAGCGCCCTAGCAGAAATGTTTAAACTCAGCGTACGGTCCTTGAACCGTCGATTCAAATTAGCGACCAATGCTTCACCACTGCAATACTTGCAGAGCCTGAGAATCGAGCATGCTAAAGAGTTATTGAAGCAGAGTAACCTCGCAGTATCCGAAGTTGCCGATATGGTGGGCTATCAAGATGCGAGTTATTTCACTAGCCTGTTTAAGAAGGTAAACGCTGTAACGCCAATAGAGTACCGTAGCTTGGTTCGGAACAAGTTATTTCTTGCGGAGAAGACTTAGGAAGCAACTTACTGGGCCCCAACCTTTGCAGAAGAGATCAAACGTAGAACAGGACTAACAATTGAGACACGCGGTGGAGACCGCGCCATCCACAGGAATAAATAAATCTACCCCTTTTACCCACTTTAGCGGGGCTTTTATGTATATGGAGTTTAGGGCTTGGATGAGACCCATCAACCCAATTCGAACAGCATTTTTATCAGCGCTTCGTAAGAGAAACACTTACCCGCAACACTTCTTAAAATACTCTGAACAAAACCAACGTAAATTGAAGATAAAACACAGCTTCTTGTCGCTCTGTGTTTTCAATTCATGACGCGGCATAAAGTTCGAGCGATTCGATAGAATGAAGAGTAATTTTTACTTATTCACAGTAACGAAAATTCAATAATAATATTTTTTAAGTGCCTTGTTGCTGTGTGTGTCTATGTTTACTCCATTCCCGGGTTAAAGACTTTCAACTTGGGTGCTAAGCAGGAAAAATGCAAATGCCTAGCTGAGGTGGGGATGGTTCATTACATTAGTACCTGTCAGCGCCCTACAGATGCAGCTGTCGAAAATTCCGCGCTAGAAACCTCAGTCTCCATAATAATTTCATTAGAAACAGGATATCCGAACTCAAAATCAATTCTTCCTATCCTTGCAGCTCCCTCGTCGGTTTGATGGTAATATTTGTCAGCGAAAATGACTTCGCCTTCACTATATGCAAAAGATATATCAACCTGCCCATCTCTCATTCTGTCAACATTAACTTTAGACACTGTCCCGAATTCATAAAAAATGCTTGTTTCCAAATAACCATCTAAATTCGAATCGACTTTGCTGCTCACTATGCGGTCGTCCAGCCCATACTTATGACTCTCGTCTATTTCACCATCAAAATTCCTATCTACTAACTCATAGTAAAAGTCGCCTTCAAACTCATAAATAATATCCTCCACTCCATCTCCATTTTGATCAAGAAAGCCGGGGCTATCTTGAATGGATTTCGAGCAACTACCAAGCATCAAACTTACGAAGACAGTAGAGGCACCTATAAACATTCGCTCTAGAATCATATTTGTACATTCCTTATAACTGGCTAAAATCTATACCGTATCTAAGACACACACATCCGTTTTCTGGAGTTCGTTCAGGAGTAAAAAATTTGTCTGCACCAGGAATTTGGCAAGATTCAAATGAACCCGGTCCCAGTGGTTTGTCCCACCGACAAATATTTTCAATGCACTTCTGAGGATAAGGTAACAACTTTTTACTCAACTCATTAATTTTTTGAATCACTTTCCCAGCAGCATCGCCGAAATTTCCTCTTTCGTTTTCGCGTGCTCGAGCTTTGTCTAATCGCTGTCTCAGAGCATCCCGCTGACGAACTGCCTGAATTCGCGGGCTACTCGACGACCTTGTGGCACCACTTACCCGAACAGAAAAACAGGAAAGAGGACACACACAGTACATTTCACAGCACATTTGAAAAACTGCAGATCTGTACTATGCTGATAATAAGACCTCGACCCTCTCGCCATTCGTTA
>NVUL01000012.1 GCA_002401885.1 SAR86 cluster bacterium | reverse complement strand
CGGAAAGCCTTCGATCTTTAGTGGTTACCGTCCAGCCGTCTTTTTTGGATAGCTTGGTGAAGCGGGTGCCAGCATTCAGCATGGGCTCGATGGTGAATGTCATGCCTTCCACGAGAGTCGTTCCGCTGTTAGGCCTGCCGAAATGAAGTACCTGGGGTTCTTCGTGAAAAACTCGGCCGATGCCATGTCCGCAATATTCCCTCACGATCGAATAATTATGGGCTTCGCCGTGCTGCTGGATAACATGCCCGATATCACCGAGGGTAACGCCAGGCTTGACGATGTCGATCGCCTTATACAGGCATTCCTGTGTAATTTTGATGAGGCGCTTCGCGTGCTCGGGCACTTCGCCGACACAGAACATCTTGCTGGTGTCGCCATGAAAGCCGTCTTTTATTACTGTGACATCGATATTAATGGTGTCACCTGACTTGAGAATCTTGCCATTGCTGGGAATACCGTGACAGATAACGTGGTTTACCGAGGTACAGATGGACTTAGGAAAGCCATTGTAATTCAGTGGGGCAGGGATGGCCTTTTGCACATCGACGATGTAGTTGTGGCAGATCTGATCAAGCTCGCCGGTGCTAACTCCAGCCTGAACGTGTGGGCCAATCATTTCCAAGACCTCGGAGGCCAGTTTGCCGGCTACCCGCATTTTCACAAAGTCGTCGGCTGTTTTAATATGAATCGTCATCGAAGAGCCAGTTGTTTTCCCAGTTGTTGCCAATAATACCGCTAGCGGCAAAAGCTGAGTATTGTAATGCAGGAGCCACCTTTGTAACAGCGGATTTCAGCTTTCGAGTGCCGATGAAACCGGCTTGGAATGGGCCATATAGAGCATCTGGACAGCAGCCTGAATGCGATATTTTCTTTCAGTGGCAGCGCTATTGTGGTATAAAGCGGCGCGTTTTCGTGGTTGCTGCCTCTAACTCTCAACTGAGCTTAGGAGGAGTAAGCGGTCTTGAAGGCTAAAATTAACATTAACTAACGTCGCACATACACCGTCACATGAGTTCTGGGTGCCTCTCTGTAGCTGTATTTCAGATTGGTTGAGCCATGGGGTGTATGGAGGCCTAACCCAAACCGAAGGAAACAACATGACTGTAAGTATGAAAGATATGCTCCGAGCAGGAGTACATTTCGGGCACCAGTGTCGCTATTGGAACCCAAAAATGGACCAATATATTTTTGGCTCCAGAAACAAAATTCACATCATCAACCTCGAGCACACCGTTCCTGCGCTCAATTCTGCACTTGAAGAAGTTTCCTATCTTGCTGAAAAGAAAAGAAAAATTCTTTTTGTTGGCACGAAGCGAGCAGCTGGGAAAATCATTAAGCAGGAAGCAGAACGCGCAGGAATGCCGTATGTAAATCATCGCTGGCTCGGTGGTATGTTGACTAACTACAAGACTATCCGCGGCTCTATTAAGCGCCTCAAAGATCTTGAGCAGCAAGAGACAGATGGCACACTGAGCCGTTTGAGCAAGAAAGAAGCCCTTATGCGGACTCGCGCCAAGGAAAAGCTTGAGCGTAGTATCGGTGGTATTAAGGATATGGGCGGCCTACCTGACGCGATTTTCGTAGTCGATGTAGATCACGAGCGCATCGCTGTTACTGAAGCGAACAACCTGAAGATTCCAGTGATTGGTATCGTTGATACCAATAGCAACCCCGACGGCGTTACCACTGTAATTCCGGGTAACGATGATGCGATACGTGCCATTCAGTTGTATGTAGAAGCGATCGCTGATGCCTGTGTTGAGGGGCGCGCGAAAAATGGTCCTGCGGGCGGAAATAGCGAATTCATCGAGATAGAAGATGATGCAGCTGTTGAAGTAACTGCAGAAATAGAAGCAGCTCCTGAAACAGAAGCAGCTCCAGCGGAAGAGGCTGCAGCCGAGAGCGAAGCAGAGTCTGCTGCCGAGCCAGAGCAAGCAGAAGAGGCCCCTGCTGAAGAAGTAGTAGCAGAAGTTGAAGCTGCGCCTTCTGAAGAAGAGAAGCCAGAAGCGGAGGCGAAGGAAGCGCCAGCCAAGAAAAAGGCAGCTGTTAAGAAGAAAGCTCCAGCCAAGAAAAAGGCAGCTGTTAAGAAGAAAGCTCCAGCCAAGAAAAAGGCTGCAGAGGAAGATTCTTAGTAGAAGGCTTTACTGCTAACAGAATTCCCTGCTTAGTAGTAGTGAGGATAGAGTTAAATAAAGGGGGCGGATAGCCCCTTTTTTACAGGTGATTTAATAGAAGAGTACGCTCTTCAAGACGTTTAGAAAGAGGCATTAAGAGATGGGAAATATTACAGCGGGCATGGTTAAAGAGTTACGTGAAAGAACCGGCTTGGGCATGATGGATTGTAAGAAGGCGTTGTCAGAAGCCGATGGCGATATGGAAAAGGCCATCGATGATTTGCGAAAGGCGAGTGGTATCAAGGCTGCCAAGAAGGCGAGTCGTGTTGCTGCCGAAGGAGTCGTGCTGACTAAGATTGCGGAGGATGGTAACTATGGTGTTGTTATCGAGGTCAATTCAGAAACTGACTTCGCCGCTAGAGACTCCAACTTCCTCGATTTTTCACAGCAGGCGTTGGAACTTGCGTACTCGAACAGCGAGGCCGATGTTGCTGGACTGCTTGACGCCGGTTTGGAAGACACGCGTTCTGCCTTGGTTCAGAAAATAGGCGAGAATTGTAATGTGCGTCGTGTGGAGCGTTTGCAATTCACGGACGAGAATGCGGGCATCGTTGAGAGTTACGTGCACAGCAATAATAGAATCGCGGTTCTAATCTCGGTCATCGGTGGTGACCAAGCACTCGCTCGTGATGTGGCCATGCATATAGC
The DNA here is from genome assembly GCA_002401885.1 of SAR86 cluster bacterium. Taxonomy (GTDB): domain Bacteria; phylum Pseudomonadota; class Gammaproteobacteria; order Pseudomonadales; family Pseudohongiellaceae; genus UBA9145. The sequence continues at coordinate 47,050 of NVUL01000012.1, read as the reverse complement.
GGCTGTAAGCCCATTGGTGGTCAAAGCAGAAGATGTGCCTAAGGAAGAAATAGCGAAAGAGACTGAGATCTATTCCGCGCAGGCACGTGAGAGCGGCAAGCCGGAAGAAATCATCGAGAAAATGATCAGTGGTCGATTGCGAAAATTTGTCGCCGAAGTAAGCTTGTTGGAACAGCCTTTTGTTAAAGACCCAGATGTAACTGTGGGTAAACTACTTAAGGATGCCGATGCGAGCGTAGTTCAGTTCGTTCGCTTCGAAGTGGGCGAAGGCATCGAAAAAGAAGAAATAGACTTCGCCGATGAAGTAGCGGCTCAAGTTAAAGGCTCCTAGGAGCGCAATGACATACGGATACCACTGAAAAATGCCAAATAAGGAACGCAAGTACAATCGTATTTTGTTAAAGCTAAGCGGTGAGGCACTCACCGGTGATGGCGATTTTGGCATAGACCCTAAAGTACTCGATCGAATGGCCGTGGAAATAGGTCAGCTGGTGGGTCTGGGAGTGGAGATAGGCCTAGTCATTGGCGGTGGTAATCTATTTCGCGGCGCTGCTCTGCACGCCGCGGGCATGGAGCGTGTAACCGGCGATCACATGGGCATGCTAGCTACGGTGATGAACGCGCTCGCGATGCGCGACGCACTTGAGCGAGCGAGCATTGCCACTCGTGTTATGTCGGCCATTCCCATGAGCGGTGTCGTCGAACACTACGACCGGCGCACGGCTATTCGACACTTGGACGCGGGTGATGTCGTTTTATTCTCAGCAGGAACCGGAAATCCATTCTTCACCACGGATACGGCCGCTTGCCTGCGTGGAATTGAGATCGATGCGGACTTAATCCTGAAGGCCACTAAGGTTGACGGTGTTTATTCCGCCGACCCGGAAATAGATTCGAATGCCATTAAGTACGACAATCTTAGTTACGATGAAGTGATCGAAAAGAAACTCGGTGTCATGGACTTGACGGCTATCTGTCTAAGCCGCGATCATCAGGTGCCAATCAAAGTTTTTAATATGAACACTCCCGGTGCATTGTTGAACAATGTCATGGGCAAGCCCGACGGCACACACATCGGGTAGTTGATAGGTTTACCTTGAGTGAGTTTGAAGAATACTCTGCGCCCGGGGCGCGGATCTAGGTTTTAGGAGCGAGGAGCCAGATAATGATCGACGAAACACTAGCCGACGCAGACGAGAGGATGCAGAAGAGCATCGCTTTATTAGATGAAGCTTTTAAGAAGATTCGAACGGGGAGGGCGCATCCTGCTATTTTGGATAGCGTGCAGGTTTCCTACTATGGATCAGATACTCCTCTTACCCAACTGGCTAATGTCACGGTTGAAGAGGGTCGATCTCTGATCGTCTCTCCCTGGGAAAAGCCGATGATAGGCGAGATCGAGAAAGCCATCATGAAATCGGATTTAGGGCTGAACCCTTCGAATAATGGTGACACTATTCGCGTACCTATGCCGCCTCTAACCGAAGAGACGCGTAAAGAGTATACGAAGCAGGCCAAGGCCGAGGCCGAGAATGCGCGAATAGCGATTCGAAATATCCGGCGAGATGCGAACTCTGATTTCAAAGAGTTCGAAAAAGAAAAAGAAATTAGTGAAGATGAGCAGCGCCGAGCGGAAGATCAGGTGCAGAAGATTACCAATAAGCACATTGCGACTATTGACTCTTCATACCAGGCCAAAGAAGCCGATTTGCTGTCTTTCTGAGACGGCGAATGCTTCAGTCAGCTAATTCAATGCGGGCTTCAGGTCATCAGAGATGTGGTAACTGTAAATGACACCCGCGAGTAAACCGGAATTGCCTCAGCATATTGCCATCGTTATGGATGGCAATAATCGCTGGGCTAAGTCTCGTGACCTGCCCGCGAAATCTGGGCACCGCTACGGTGCCGAGGTGGCGCGAGGGATCGTCAATTCCTGTCTCGCCCGAGATATTAAATACCTCACCCTATTTGCCTTCAGTAGCGAGAACTGGCTGCGTCCGCGGCAGGAAGTACGGGGCCTGATGGCACTCTTTCTTAGTGTCCTAAAACGTAAAGAAATCAATCAGTTACACAAGAGAAATGTGCGCCTGCAGTTCATCGGAAATCGCAGCAGCTTCTCGCAGAAACTACAGCGAAATATGCACGAGGTAGAGGAGCTAACGCGTAATAATACTGGCATGACTGTGATCGTCGCGGCAGACTACGGTGGACGGTGGGATATCGCTAATGCAGTGTCAAGCATAGTCGGCAAGGTGACCTCGGGAGAGCTGTCGGCGGACGCAATCGATGAGGATCTGGTGCGTCAGTACACGAGTAGCAGCGACTATCCGGATCCGGACCTCTGTATCCGCACCGGTGGCGAGAATCGCATTAGTAATTTCCTGCTCTGGCAGTTCGCCTATACTGAGCTCTACTTTACAGACTGTTACTGGCCAGACTTCGACGACGCGCAGTTTCAGCTAGCGCTTGATGATTTCGCCAAGCGTCAACGTCGCTATGGTAGTCATGATGATCAGGAATATACGAGTGACTAAGGTGTTAAAGCAACGAGTCATTACCGCTGTATTACTTCTGGTGGCATTGATTGCCGCTACTACTCAATTGTCTGCCTTTTATTTCTCGCTCTTCGTTGCTGCGGTAATTCTAGTTGCCGCGTGGGAATGGGCTGGGCTTGTCAGCCCGGATAAAGAAATAGCGAAACTTCCCTACCTCGGTAGTATTGCTGCAATGTTGGTTGGCAGTTTCTTCCTCTTGGGAATCTCCCCCGAGGTGCAAAACATTGATGGTTTCCGGGCGAGTCTCGTGTTGATGCTAGGCCTGCTTTTCTGGCTGATATCCTTATTTTTTCTTGCAGGATATCCGGAGAATAGTAATCTGTGGAACGATGAGTCGAAAATCGCGTTGATGGGTGTGTTGGTATTGATACCAGCCTTCGTTGGTATTGTAGTCTTGAAATACCTTCTGCCTTCGGGTTATTTGGTTCTAGCATTGGTGATCTTGGTTGCCGCTGTCGATGTTGGGGCCTATTTCGTCGGAGTTAATTTTGGATCGAGAAAGTTGGCCGCAAAGTTGAGCCCGAAGAAGTCTTGGGAGGGTGTCTGGGGCGGAACGGTTGTCTGTTTGCTGGTGGCGGCCTTATTTGTCTGGCTAATGCATAACAATCTCCAGTCACTATCTTCAATTCAAATCACGGCCTTGCTGACGTTGTCGGTGGGTGTCACATTCTTTAGCGTAGTGGGTGACTTAATAGAGAGCATGCTCAAGCGCAATTGCGACGTTAAGGATAGCGGCACAATGCTGCCCGGACATGGCGGCGTGCTGGACAGAGTGGATGGTCTCGTAGCCGCAACGCCTTTGTTTGTGCTTACGATGATGTTAGTTCTTGATAGCGAAATTCAGGTGAGTCTCTAAAGTGACGCGTAGCAATCTTCAGATTAGCATCCTCGGTTCTACTGGCTCGGTTGGCGCAAGCACACTGGCCGTTATCGATGAGAATCCTTCCTACAAAGTTTTTGCACTTACCGCTCACCGAAACGCCAAACTGCTATTCGAACAATGCGAGAAATACAGGCCGGAATTCGCCGTGCTGAGCATCGCCGCGGCCCCCGAATTTAATAAGCTACTAAGTGAGAGCAATCTCGATACAAAGCTGCTGCTTGGTGAGTCCGGGTTGATCGAGGTCGCGAGTAATCCGCATGTCGATATTGTGATGGCTGCAATAGTCGGTGCAGCTGGTCTCGAATCGACGCTCGCTGCAGCCTCAAATGGTAAGCGCTTGCTGCTTGCTAACAAGGAATCTCTGGTGATGACTGGAGACTTACTAAAGCAGGCGGCGAGAGAATCTGGCGCTGAAATTCTGCCGATCGACAGCGAGCACAATGCGATCTTTCAGTGTCTGCCGCAAACGAAGAGCAGTGTACACACAGGATCTAGAACAGGCATCGACAAGGTTGTATTGACAGCGTCCGGCGGCCCGTTCCTGCACACACCAATTGAGCAACTCGAATCTGTCACGCCCGAACAAGCCTGCCTGCATCCGAAGTGGTCTATGGGTAGAAAAATATCCGTGGACTCTGCGACGATGATGAACAAGGGCTTAGAGTTTATTGAGGCCTGTTACCTCTTCGACCTGGAGCCGTCTCAGGTCGATGTATTGATTCATCCGCAGAGCATTGTGCACTCTATGGTTCACTATAAAGATGGTTCGGTGTTGGCACAGATGGCCAACCCCGATATGCGCGTTCCCATCGCCTATGGATTAGCGTGGCCGGAGCGGATCGAATCAGGTGCTGCCAAGCTAGACCTGACGGCAGAGGAGCCTCTGCAATTCTCAAAGCCCGATCTTTCCAGATTCCCCTGTCTGCGGCTAGGTATCGAGGCTGCAAGCGAGCGCGGTACGGCGCCGGCGGTCCTTAATGCAGCAAATGAGGTGGCAGTTGAGGCATTTTTGGGGGGAGAGATCGGATTTGCGGAAATTCACTTAGTAATTGAGGCAGTTAGGTCACAAATACCTTGTGAACCGGCGCCTAGTCTCGCTATTATTCAAGACCTTGATCGGCAAGCAAGAAGACTATCTAAAGAACTGATATTAAAGGATTTCTGTCATGGAGCTAGTGCGTAGTCCTAGCGCTCTGATGAACAATTATGATACTTGAAGTTTTAATAAGCGTTATAGCTCTCCTGGTAACCCTCGGCATACTGGTGACTATCCACGAGTTTGGTCATTTCTGGGTTGCCCGCCGTTGCGGCGTGAAGGTGCTTAGGTTTTCCATCGGCTTTGGCAAGGCGGTCAAGACATGGATAGGTAAGGATGGCGTTGAGTACGTTATTGCGCCAATTCCACTGGGTGGCTACGTCAAGATGCTGGGCCAGGAAGATACCACCGTTGTCGATACAAGCGACTTAACTGCTAACCAACGCCAGTATTCATTTGCCTGCAAACCACTGTGGCAGAAGATGGCGATCGTAGCGGCAGGGCCTATCGCGAATTTTCTGTTGGCGATATTCGTATTCTGGCTGATTAATATTTCCTATGGAGTTTCCGGCATCGCGCCGGTGGTGAACAACGTAGTAGAAGACTCTATTGCCGAGACAGCGGGGCTAAGAGCTGGCGATGAGATTCTTGCCGTCGATGGCGAAGAGACCATCATCTGGCAGCAGGTCACCCTGCAGTTGTTGGCGCGACTGGGAGAAACCGGCGAAATAACCCTAACGGTGGATCCTGCGGATTCCAGCCGAGCGAGGGAAATACAAGTCCCCATAAATGCCTGGATGGGAGCTGAGACAGCGCCGAATCCTGTTGGCGACTTGGGTATTATTCAATTCGAAATCCCAGCTGATATTGCCGGCATCGTGCCCGGTGGTGCGGCCGAGGCAGCGGATCTGCGAATCGGTGACGAAATAATCTCTGTGGATGGCAGGCAAATACGCGGCTGGACGCACTGGGTAGAAGTTATCCGCGCGAGCCCGGAACTCACGCTGAATGTCGTGGTCAAACGTGGTGGAATCAATACTGATTTGTTGATGACGCCGGAAACAGCGACGCTCGATGATGGCACTGTAATTGGCAGCATTGGCGCCTACGTGCAGGAAACAACGTTGGCAGAGTTGCTGCCGCCGGAGATGCAGCGGCAGGTAAATTACAATGTGCTGTCAGCGATACTGCCAGCAGTGCAAGAGACCTGGAATAAATCGGTCTTTGTATTAGATTCTGTGAAGAAGATGGTCATCGGGTTGATCTCGGTGAAAAATATAAACGGGCCAATAACGATTGCCCAGGTCGCTGGAGAGACGGCAAGTTACGGTCTCGATGTCTATCTAGGATTTCTGGCCCTATTAAGCATTTCGCTAGGGGTACTTAACCTGCTGCCGATACCAGTTCTTGATGGCGGACATCTGTTGTACTACGCGATCGAGGCCGTTATCAGAAGACCGGTGCCAGAGAGAATTCAGGCCTTTGGCTTGCAGCTGGGATTGTTGTTGATTTCGGGAATCATGATTTTAGCTATGTACAACGACGTTAATCGACTGTTGTAAGAACAAATAATAGAAAAATATATAAGTAACTCGCCGCCAAGTAACAAAATAAATTGAGTATTCAGCACAAATGAAAAGACTGCTTTTTTGTTTGTTGGTGGCCTTTGGAATTTCAAAGTCCCTCAACGCTCAGGAATTTGTAATAGCCGACATCATCGTCGATGGCTATCAACGTATTTCGCCCGGAATAATCTACAACCTATTACCCGTAGGTATAGGTGATGAAGTTACCGCTGGCATCTCTGCGCAAATCATTCGAGAGCTTTCTCAGTCTGAATATTTCGACGAGATCGAAGTGGCGCGTGAAGGCAATGTGCTTATTATTACGGTTTTGGAGAGACCGTCCGTTGCCGAGATCACCATCGAAGGAAATAGCGTTCTCGAGACTGAAGATATTATCGAAAACATGGCCACGGCAGAAATTGCCGAGGGGCAAATTTTTACGCGCGCTGCGCTAGAAGTAATCCGCCAAGGAATACAGGATGTGTACTCGTCGCGTGGCCGCTACGGCGCAGCAGTGGACATCGAGGTAGAAGAACTACCACGGAACCGCGTAGCTATTAGCCTGAACATCAATGAGGGCGAAGAATCACGCATACGTCACATTAATATCGTAGGCAACGAAGCCTTTGCCGAGGATGACCTGCTCGATCTGTTCGAGCTAGGCACAAAGCCTTGGTTCATGTTACTAAGCCGTAAGGACCGCTATTCGCGTGAACAGTTTTCTGGCGATCTCGAACGCCTGGAATCTTTCTATCTCGATAACGGCTTCGTAGAATTTAATATCGATTCCACGCCCATCTCTATCACTCCAGATCGCAAAGAAGTCTATATCACTATTAATCTGAACGAGGGCGACCTGTTCACTATTAACGAAGTCGATCTCGCCGGCGACTTAGTCGATGCGGAGGCCCTCTTGAGGGCGGCGGTATTCGTACGCCCAGGGCAGATCTATTCGCAGGGTTTGGTCACTGGTACTGAAGAAATCATGGTGCAATTTCTTGGCAATTTAGGCTATGCCTTTGCTGAAGCCACGGGTGTGCCCGAAGTCAACGAGGAAGATGAAACCGTCGATGTAACATTCTTCATTGAGCCCGGAAATCGGACTTATGTTAATCGGATTAACTTCGCAGGCAACACGTCGACAGCCGATGATGTGCTACGAAGAGAAATGCGGCAGCTGGAGTCTGCGCCAGCGTCAAGCTTGCAAATTGAACAGTCAAAAATTCGTCTGCAGCGGCTCGGCTATTTCGAAACTGTCGAAGTTGATACGATCGAAGTGGCAGGCACGGAAGATCAGATCGATGTCAACTACGACGTGCTGGAACAAAACTTTGGTGCCATCAGTTTTCAAGTTGGTACAGGTGGAGGCGGTAATTTCTTCATCAGTTCTAGCCTGCAGGCACAGAATTTTCTGGGTACCGGAAAGACGATAGGCATTGGCGTCAACAAGAGCCTCTTTCAGACTGGTCTAAATTTTCAGTATCAAGATCCGTATTTTACACCCGACGGAGTGAGCAGGGGATTCAATCTATTCGCTCAGAAGATCGAGTCGCCCTTCAATGTATCTGATTTCAATACTTCTTCCTTCGGTGGATCGCTGAGTTTCAGTTACCCGTTGAGTGAGATCGAATTATTGGGGTTTGATTTTGGATACACACACACTGAGCTGAGTGCGGGACTTGGTTCTGTGCAAGAGATAGTTTCCAGTCCAACCTTCTTCGATGGTGTAGATAAGTATGTGATTACGCCCGCTAACGGTAACGTTTTTGAGGGCCCGGTCACGGATGCGGTACTAGGGGATGTGTCTGCACTAAGTCCACTGCAGCTCCAGTCGAACCTGGATCAAGGCTTCGTTGATAAATTCGGTGATACCTTCGATAACTTTACGATTACAGGAAGCTGGTTTCGCAATACTCTAAACCGTGGGCAGATGGCAACAAATGGCATGCTTCACAGCGTCGGTGTAGAAGTCACACTGCCAGGTAGTGATCTACAATATGCCAGAATCAACTATAACAATGAGATGTACTGGCCGCTTTCCCAGGATCAGCGTTGGGTTGTAGGACTGCGGACAAATCTGGGTTATGGCATTGGATATGGAAATACCGAGCAAATGCCCTTCTTCAATAATTACTTTGCGGGCGGTCTAAACTCAAACGGTATCGTGCGTGGATTTGAAGAAAACAGCCTAGGGCCGCAGAGCACACCTGGTGCTAGATATCTTACAGATTTCGGGCTAACGCTGTTGCGTGATGAAAATGGTGAAATTCAGCGCAACGAGGATGGCTCCGCAGTAGGTTTGAATCGTGATGTAGGCTATCAGACAACAGGTCTTTTTGATGAGAGCGGCCAGCCGGTGCTGGATTCAGAGGGAAATCAGGAAATCGCCCTGGCAGTACAAAGTTTCTTCCTGGATGAGGATTTTGACAGTTTTGGTGGTAATATACTGGCCACCGCGACATTGGAGCTATTGTTCCCAATTCCGTTTGTAGATGATACGAGTCGAGTTAGATCGGCTTTCTTTATTGATGCCGGAAATGTGTTCTCGTCGCATTGTACGGAACGGCAGACACTTCTAAAGAATTGTACAGATTTCGATCTGGGTGAGATTAGATATTCTGCAGGGGTTAGTGTTACCTATCTGTCGCCATTTGGCCCGCTAACATTCTATTTGGCGAAACCATTCGGCAAAGATGGAGATGATACGAAGAGCTTCGATTTCACCGTGGGAAATGGATTTTAAATTGTCTTGATTTGAAGGGCAGGCAGTACATCTTCGGTCGAATTATCAAGATGCAGGGATTACAAGATTCAGCACATGATAAAACAGCGTACTTTAGACGCCTAAGTACATTGTGTAGTGTTAAGTAGCTAATAGTTAGTTGAGCGCATGCTCAATAGTATTTGTAAGAATTGGAGAATTACCGTGAAAATATTTAAGAGTCTAATTGTCTGTTTGAGTTTGGTGCTTGTATCTCAAGGCGCCGCCGCTCAGGGTACCAAGATAGGTGTGCTGAATGCGTTGCAGGCATTGTTTAATTCAGATGCGGCTCGTGTCGTGCAAGAGGAATTGGAGCAAGAATTTAGTACCGACGAGGTAAGAGCTCAAGAGCTTACTGATCAGCTAAATGCTCTGCGTGAAGAATTCCAGCAGAACGAAGCCGTTATGAGCGAACAAGAAATTAGCCGTATGAATGCCGATGCTCAAGACTTGCAGGTTCAGCTACAGTTGATACAAGAAAGAGTGCAAACAGCGTTGCAGACAAAGAATCAGCAGTTTCTCGAAAGCATGCAAGGCGATCTTGCCGAGGCTGTTACCGATGTAGTCGCAGAGGGCGGTTACGATCTGATTCTCAATTCAGATACTGCACCTTATTTCGCGCCGGTATTGGATATTACCGCTAAGGTGACTGCGAAACTGAATGAAAAATCGCAGACTGATCAGTAAAGGAATTCTCGTTATCGGGTTAGTGTCAGGTGACGCATAAAAAAAAATATACATTGGCGCAACTGGCAGAATTGCTAGACGCTAAATTAACCGGCGATGGCCAGTGCGAAATAACTGGCCTAGCTACTCTCCAGAATGCCAAATCCGGCCAGCTGAGTTTCCTAAGTAACCCTTCCTATGCAGGTCAGCTAAAGAGCTGTCAGGCATCTGCCATACTCATCGATGAAAAATTTCTAGACAGCTGTCCAGGCTACAAGCTTGTGACAAGCTCGCCTTATGTAGCCTTCGCGAAGGCTACTCAGCTATTCGATAATTCGCCAATACCTCCGAAGGGCATCCATGACTCCGCTAGCGTAGATACGTCAGCGGTGCTCGGCAAGAATGTTAGCATCGGTCCAAATGCCGTAATTGCAGCCAATGTGTCGCTAGGTGACGATGTCGTAATTGCTGCGGGCTGTTATGTAGGTGAGAGTGTGAGTCTAGGTAATGCCTGTAAGTTGCATGGCAACGTAACGATCTATCACCGTGTCGTCTTGGGAAATAATGTAGAGGTACATTCTGGCTCGGTAATCGGTGCGGATGGATTCGGTTTTGCATTCGATGGCCGCCAATCTGTTAAAATTCATCAACTCGGCGGCGTTAAAATAGGCGACAACGTTGAGATCGGTGCGGGCACCACAATAGATCGGGGCGCCCTCGAAGACACTGAGATCGGCAACGGCGTGAAGATCGACAATCAGGTTCAGATCGGCCATAACTGCAAGATTGGTGAACACAGCATAATCTGCGGCTGCACCGGTATTGCGGGCAGCGTGACAATAGGGAAATACTGCATCATGGGTGGCGGGTCGGGTGTCGTGGGCCATGTAACCATTGCTGATAAGGTGCAGGTGAGCGCCATGTCGCTGGTGAGTCAGTCGATTCCAGAGCCAGGTATGTACTCTACTGGTACAATCCAATCGAAGACTTCCGTATGGAAGCGCAATGCGATTCGGTTCCAGCAATTAGATAGCATCGCCAAGAGACTGAAAGAAATCGAGAATTCTACCGATAAGAAGTAGGTCGATTGAATCTAATCAAGAGCTTCGTGTCAGAAGCCACTGAAATTACAATAAACTTAGCGGGCAATTATTGCGCGCGAGGCAGACTAGAGAACCGCACATGTTAATGACCGTCGAAGAAATTAAAGAGTATCTTCCCCAGCGCTATCCCTTCTTGCTGGTGGATAGAGTGGTTGAGATGGACCTCGGTAAGTCAATCGTGGCATACAAGAATGTTACTGTGAACGAGCCATTCTTCAACGGCCATTTTCCGAATCAGCCTATCATGCCAGGGGTGCTCATCATCGAGGCGCTGGCACAGGCAGCTGGTGTGTTGGGATTCAAGAGCCAGGAAAAGAAACCGAAGGATGGTTACCTCTATTATTTCGTTGGCGCCGATAATGTGCGCTTGCGTAGACCAGTGGTGCCCGGAGACTGTCTCACCTTAGAAGCCGAAATCGTCACCAATAAGCGTGGTCTTTATAAGTTTGCCTGCCGTGCTTCAGTGGGTGAAGAGTTAGTAGGAACAATGACCATCTTGTGTGCAGAGAGGAAGATGGATGTCGATTGATTCCAGCGCCAGGATAGATCCTAAAGCTGAATTAGATTCCGATGTAACGATTGGTCCTTGGACTATTGTCGGGCCCAATGTGCAAATTGGATCTGGCACTGTCATCGACTCGCACGTGGTGATTCGCGCCAACACGAAAATGGGCAAGAACAATCGCATCTTTCAATTCAGCTCCATCGGCGAAGATCCTGCTGACTTGAAGTTCAAAGGGGAGGAGACCTGGCTGGAGCTTGGCGATAATAATGTCCTGCGCGAAGGCTCTAACTTGCACCGTGGAACAGGCTTTGGCGGGGGTATCACTCGAGTCGGGAGCGACAACCTATTTATGCCCTACGTGCACATCGCTCATGATTGCATGGTGGGAAGCAACACGATCTTCGCTAACAACGTGGGAATTTCAGGCCACGTGGAAGTCGATGACTGGGCTATTCTCGGCGGTTACGCAGGCGTAAATCAATTTCTCAAGATCGGCGCTCACGCGATGGTCGGTGGCGTGACACATATCGACCACGATGTGCCTGCCTATATGATCGTCAGCGGCCAACCCGCGTCAGTGAGGGCGATTAATACTATTGGCTTGGAGCGTCGCGGTTTCGATAAGCCTACTATCAAGCAATTACGCACCGCATTTAAGGTCATCTATCTGCGTGGCCACAGTCTGCAGGATGCTATAGCGGAATTGAAAATCATGCGCGAAGATTGTGATGCGCTGCAGATTCTCATCGACTCGTTGGAGAGCTCGAAGAAGGGAATACACCGTTAAAATTTCGACTCTACTTCGTCATAGACTCACTTGTCTGTTGGTAGCGTAAGTAGAGAAAGCCACTAAGCACGATACCGCAACTATGAGCAATGCCCCTCTAATCGGAATTGTTGCTGGCGAAAAATCCGGAGACATTCTGGGCGCCGGTCTGATTTCAGCTTTGCGTAAGAAATACCCCGATGTGGAATTTGCCGGTATCGGTGGGCCAGACATGATTGCGCTTGGATTTAATTCTCTTGCTGAGATGGAGAGGCTCTCGGTCATGGGTTTTGTCGAGCCTCTGGGCAGGTTGCCCGAGCTGTTCGCACTAAAGAAACGTCTCAGAAAGTTCTTTGCCGAGAGGCGCCCGCTCGTCTTTATCGGAATCGATAACCCCGACTTTAACCTACGCCTCGAAGAAGAGCTGAAGATCGATAACATTAAGACGGTTCACTATGTCAGTCCAAGTCTTTGGGCTTATCGAGAGAAAAGAATCCACAAGGTGAAGCGTGCAGTAGATTTAATGCTGACCTTGTTTCCCTTTGAGACGGCTGTCTATACCGAACATGGTGTCGAGGTTAAGTGCGTAGGTCATCCGTTAGCAGATACCATTGGTTTCGATGATAAGAAGCTATCTTCACGCGAGCAATTCAGCCTTAATCCAGATGATGCTGTAGTTGCTCTGATGCCAGGTAGTCGGTCAGGTGAAATCAAACGCCTTGCGCCTGTGTTCCTTGCGGCAGCAGTGGAGTCGCTAGCGGAGTGTCCGCAGCTAAAGTTTTTAATACCCACTAGCAGCGCTGCGAATAAAGCGCAGATCGATGCGTTGCTTCGCGAAGAGTCGATAATTCGTGGTGAGCGATTCATTTTAGTCGATGATTCTCATGCAGCAATCAGTGCGGCGGATTTAGTCGTATTGTCTTCTGGCACTGCCACGTTGGAGGCATTGCTGCTAAGAAGGCCCATGATCGTCGGTTATAAACTTGCGGCAATTACATTTGCCATCGCCTCACGCCTAGTGAAGATCCCTTATGTTGCTTTGCCAAATCTCCTCGCGGGACGGCAGCTGGTACCCGAATATATTCAACATTCGCTCACTGTGGATAAAATACGTGAAGGGATAGTTAGGCACATGACGGGAACAGAGGATCACGAGGCGTTAATGCAAGAGTTTGAGAGAATACATAAAAGCCTGCGCCTTGATGCCTCCTCTCAAGCAGCGGAAGCTGTAGCATCTCTAATAGAGAAAGGCAGTAGTCAGTAAATGACGAGGGAGCCTTCATTTTCTCCAGCGAGCGAACCCTATACATTGATAGCGGGTACCGATGAAGTGGGGCGCGGACCATTGGCTGGGGACGTTGTCGCCGCTGCCGTGATACTCGACCCCGCAAAACCTGTCAGCGGTCTAGCTGACTCGAAGAAGTTGTCCCTCAAGCAGAGACTGGCATGCTTCGACGCCATCGTGCAGAACGCTCACTGCTATGCGATAGGTCGAGCATCGGTGCAGGAGATCGAGCAGATCAATATATTGCATGCGAGCATGCTGGCAATGAGCAGAGCTATCGCAGGCTTGAAGGTGCAGCCTGAGTTTGTCTACGTCGATGGGAACCGCTGCCCTAAGTGGGAGTATCCTTCGGAGGCTGTAGTCAAGGGCGACTCTTTAGTTCCGAGCATCTCCGCCGCCTCGATTATTGCGAAGGTGACTCGCGATAAGGAGATGCAGGAAATGGATCTGCAATACCCAGGCTATAGCTTTGCAAGTAATATGGGATACCCAACACCGGCGCATTTAGCAGCGCTCGAATCTCTGGGAATAACGCCTATCCATCGACGCACATTTGCGCCCGTTGCGAGAATTCTAAAAGTACCGGAAAGCCCTTAAACTTTTGTCCCGTTTTCAACAGAAAAAAGGTATATTGGAGGCTTCTTCGCCAACCAATAATTAGATTTATCAATGTCTGCAAATTTGCCTAATCAGCCCTTCGCGCACCTCAGACTACACACCGAATTTTCAATCAATGATGGTCTCGTTACCATCAAGCCACTCATCGCGAGACTGCGCGAACTTTCTATGCCAGCGGTTGCTGTTACCGACTTGGCAAATATGTTCTCTCTCATTAAGTTTTACAGCGCCTCCTTAAAGGCCGGCATCAAGCCCGTCTGTGGCTGTGATGTATTGGTTGAGAGCGATGACCGGTCGAAGCAGACTCGGCTCGTGTTATTGGTCAAGAACGAGGTCGGCTATCTCAGCCTGACTAAACTGGTTTCTGAGTTGTACACCGAGAATCCCAGCCAGAGCGAGCCGGTGGTGCGCAAGTCGCAATTGGCAGGGCGTGTCGATGGGCTGATTGCTATATCTGGGGCACAAAACAGTGATATCGGACTAGCTCTGCTAGCCGAGGATAAAAAGCTAGCGAAGGGGCTGCTCGATGAATGGCAGCAATTGTTCCCGGAAAGCTTCTATCTAGAGCTGCAGCGCGTGGGCAGAGCTGAAGAGGAAGACTATATCGATGCGGCGGTCGCTCTCGCTATCGAGACGAACACTCCAGTGGTCGCAACCAACGATGTGCGCTTCATCGATCAAGATGATTTTGATGCTCACGAGGTGCGTGTGTGCATCAATGAGAGGCGTACTCTAGATGACTCGCGGCGACCTCACAATTACACCGACCAGCAGTATCTAAAGACCGGTACTGAGATGGCAGAATTATTCAGCGATATTCCGGAGGCGCTGGAAAACGCCTGGGAAATCGTGAAGCGCTGCAATCTGTCACTTGTACTAGACCAGCCTTGTTTGCCGAATTATCCCGTACCCGAAGGCAAGGGTATGGAGGAGTATTTCTCCGAGCTGAGTTCCGACGGACTGCGAGAGCGACTTCGTAGTCTGTACGGAGACGACTACGAGACGAAAGACGTGGAGAAGCCCTACTGGGAACGTTTAGAGTTCGAGCTGGGCGTCATCAATCAGATGGGCTTCGCGGGTTACTTCCTGATCGTAATGGAGTTTATTCAGTGGTCCAAAGACAACGATATTCCTGTAGGGCCAGGGCGTGGTTCGGGTGCCGGCTCCATCGTCGCCTATGCGCTGAGAATTACCGATCTGGACCCACTTAAGTACGACCTGCTGTTCGAGCGTTTCCTCAACCCGGAAAGGGTGTCGATGCCTGATTTCGACGTGGATTTCTGTATCGAGGGCCGCGATCGCGTTATTCAGCACGTAGCCGAGCTGTATGGCAAGGATGCGGTATCGCAGATCATTACCTTCGGCACTATGGCGGCAAAGGCTGTTGTGCGTGATGTGGCCCGCGTGCAGGGCAAGCCCTATGCGCTGGCCGACAAGCTTTCGAAGTTAATTCCCTTCGAGCCTGGCATAACCCTGAAGAAGGCATTTGAGGCAGAGCCGCTGCTGGGCGAATTCGTCGACTCCGACGAGGATGCACAGGAAATCATGGAGATGGCCTACAAGCTTGAGGGCATTACTCGCAATGTCGGCAAGCATGCCGGCGGTGTGGTTATCGCGCCTACGAAGCTCACGGACTTTACGCCACTGTATTGCGACGAAGCTGGCCAAGGTTTAGTCACTCAATTCGATAAGAACGATGTGGAAACAGCGGGTCTGGTGAAGTTCGACTTCCTCGGGTTGCGTACGCTGACCATCATCGATTGGGCTGTGAAGATGATCAACGACAGGGCCGCTGAAGGTGAGCCGCTTGTCGATATCACGAAGCTGCCTCTAACCGACGAGCGCGTGTACCGCTTGCTGCAGAAAGGAGAGACAACGGCGGTTTTCCAGCTTGAATCTCGCGGCATGAAAGACCTGATCAAGCGTCAGGTGCCTAGTAGTTTCGAAGACATCATCGCCTTGGTGGCTTTGTTCCGACCCGGTCCCTTGCAGTCGGGCATGGTGGATGATTTTATCGATCGTAAGCACGGTCGTACTCAAGTGGTTTATCCGCACGAGGAATTGGCACCAGTCCTCGGCAATACTTACGGAGTGATTCTCTATCAAGAGCAGGTGATGCAGATCGCTCAGGTTCTCGCGAACTACTCACTGGCTGGCGCGGATATTTTGCGTAAGGCCATGGGTAAGAAGAATCCAGAAGTGATGGCGAAGCAGCGTACCTTGTTCCAAGAAGGGGCAGAGGCGAGGGGAATCGATGCTGACCTGGCTGCCTCTATCTTCGACCTGATGGAGAAGTTCGCCGGCTACGGCTTTAACAAGTCGCACTCGGCAGCCTATGCGCTAGTCTCTTATCAAACCGCATGGCTGAAGACGCATTATCCAGCCTGTTTCATGGCGGCGGTGCTTACGGCTGAAATGCAGAATACCGATAAGATCGTAACCTTGATCGATGAGTGTCGCTCGATGAAGTTGGTGATCGTGCCGCCGGATATCAACCGTGGTCAGTTCAACTTTACGGTAAACGAGAACGACGAGATTGTGTACGGCCTCGGTGCGATCAAGGGCTTAGGCGAAGGGCCGGTTGGTAGCATTCTCGCGGCACGGGAAGAGCGACCATTTACGAACCTGCTGGATATCTGTCAGCGTGTGGACACGCAGAACGTCAACAAACGCACCATGCAAGCATTGATTCGCTCCGGAGCTCTGGACAACATGGTAGAGGGTGAGCTCGACTATGCGCGCGCCTTGCTCTCGGCACTGTTGCCGCAGGCCATGCAGGCAGCCGAGCAATCGAGCCGAAATCAGGCTAGTGGTGTCGAGGATATGTTCGGAGAGATTGCGCCGGCGGGCACAGAAGATGCAGATCTCAGCGCCTCTAACATTACGGTCCGCGCATGGGCGGAACAGCACCGTCTCAAGGTGGAGAAAGAAACTTTGGGCTTGTGGCTGTCAGGTCATCCGATTGACGAATTTCTGGATGAGCTCTCCCATATTACGAAGAATAGGCTGGTTAATTTGAGGCCGGAGCGAGGGCCTCAGACTATCGCAGGTGTATTGCATAGCATACGTACTATGAGAAACAAGGCAGGAGACACTATAGCGTTCCTAGTATTGGACGATAGTAGCGCACGCTTCGAATTCTCCCTGTTTGCAAAAGAATACGAGAAGTACAGAGAGACGCTGCAGAAAGATGTGATCATGGTGGTGGAATGCACCGTGAGCATCGATGACTACAGCGGCAGCATGCGCGGTCGTGGCAAGAGCGTAATGACCCTATCAGAGGCGCGTAAACGCAATGCACACCGAGTGGCATTGAATCTCGAATCGGAGTCGCTTGGCAGCGATTTCTGCGAGCATCTCGCGCGGATCCTCGAGCCTTACCGCAAACCAGCCGAGCTTTTAGAGGAAGAGGGTTCAACTGCTGCAAATGGTTTAGGCGGTAGTTCTGTTCCCGGTATTAGTCATGCCCATTCACATCCCGGACAGTTACCGCCCAATGACCACACAGCTTGGGAGGCAGCGGACGCGGGGGAGGGCTGTCAGGTCATGGTGCGCTATCAGCGCTCTGACTCCATAGGGTGTATAATGCTGGGTCAAGAGTGGGTGGTATCGCCGGCCGATGACCTGATTCAGCGTTTGCGGCTGGAGTACGGTAAAGACAAAGTAGTATTAAGTTACAAATAGGCCTTTACGACAATCAAACTAGCAGGAAAATTGAGCGCAGCATGGATCCTAATTATCTCGAATTTGAACAACCCATTGCGGAGTTAGAAGCCAAGATCAGCGAACTGAGATTGGTGGGTAGTGACAATGAGTTGAATATCGGTGAAGAAATTCAGAACCTGAAAGACAAGAGCACGAAGCTCACAGAAAAAATATACTCGAACCTCTCTTCATGGCAAATATCTCAAGTCGCCCGGCATCCTCTGCGACCCTATACGCTCGATTATCTCGAGCACATCTTTACAGACTTCGATGAGTTGCATGGTGATCGCCTGTTCGCCGACGATCAGGCTCTAATCGGTGGGCTGGCAAAGATAGATGGTCGTCCGGTTGTAGTAATAGGTCATCAGAAAGGCAGAGGTACGAAGGAAAAAGTTAGACATAATTTTGGCATGCCTCGACCGGAAGGTTATAGAAAGGCTCGCCGACTGGTGCTTCTTGCAGAACAATATAGGCTTCCCGTTCTGAGTTTTATAGATACACCTGGCGCCTATCCAGGCATGGATGCGGAAGAGCGCGGGATTAACGAGGCAATCGCTGTGAATATGGCGTTGATGTCGCACGTAAAGACGCCACTCATTGCGACGGTTACCGGTGAGGCAAACTCTGGAGGCGCCATCGCTATCGGTGTCTCTGATCAGCTCAATATGCTGCAGTATTCGACTTATACCGTAATCACTCCGGAGGGTTGTGCGACAATTCTCTGGAAGTCTTCTGATCATGCGGCAGCTGCTGCAGAAGCTATGGGCGTGACTTCTAAGCGGTTAGAAGAGCTGGGCATAGTCGATCACACAATACCGGAGCCACTCGGCGGCGCACATAGAGATGTCGCTGCCACAGCGGCAAGCATAAAGGCTGCGCTAGTCGAGCAGCTTGACCGCTTGACCGCAATGGATCGCGACGAACTGGTGGAGCGTCGTTACAATCGACTGATGAGCTACGGTATATCTAGCTAGTGCCCATCCAGAAATTAAGTCTACTGCGAGCACCCTGAATATGATATCTGGACACCACAAGAGACAGTTATTTGGAATGACCAAACGCCTATATCTTGTGGCGCCCATCTGCCACCTTCAGGTCGCTCTCGCTACGACCCTATTTCTGGATGGGTATTAGCTAGTCGTCCGGTTTTTGCTAGCTCTGAAGTTTGAGAAACAGTGCAATAATTGCCGAGGGAGGCGCAGCTCCTCCCCTATTTTGAATGGACCAATACATAGCGCTGCTATGCCCGCAGGCCATGAACTATTCTCCTCAATTACTCCATGACAAGTTAGCGGTAGCTCTCAATGAGCTCGCCTCAACGCATAAATTCCTTATCGGATTAAGTGGCGGCTTGGACTCTGTCGTGCTCCTGCACGCGATGGCTAAACTGCGAGATCAACCCGGCACGAATTTTCAGTTGCGTGCACTGCATATCAATCATCAACTCCAGGATCAGGCCCAGAGCTGGGAACAGTACTGTCTGAGTCTGTGTGCAAGGCTCGACGTGGAATGTACTAGCACTAAGGTGGAGATAGCAGGCAGCTCAGGCATCGAAAATTCCGCTAGAGAGGCGCGCTATCATGAATTCGAAGCTGCTCTGTTGCACGACGAGGAGTTGCTGCTGGCTCATCACCGCGACGATCAGATGGAAACGCTACTGCTACGCCTCATTCGCGGCTCCGGGACTCGTGGGCTTAGCGGCATTCCGCGTAACCGCATGTTGGGAGCGAGCAGGCTACTGCGTCCATTATTGGATATCGATCGAGAAGAGCTGCAAAGCTACGCCGAATCTGAGCAGCTTATCTGGGTCGAGGATCATTCAAACAAAGATGAGGGCTTCGATAGAAATTATTGCCGTCACAGTTTACTGCCGCTTATCGAGGCGCGTTGGCCGGGGTATAGAGAGAGCTGGTCGAAGTCGGCAGTGCTCGCTAGCGAGAGTGAAGTCCTGATCCAGGAGCTTGCTGCTATCGATCTGGCAGAGAGTGTTGCGGAATCAGAATCTGTAGTGAGCCGCGAAAAGCTATTGGCGCTTTCGGAGCCGAGGCGGCGCAATGTTCTCCGTCATTGGTTGGCAGGCCTGGGCGCAAAGGAGTTGGGTTGGAATCAGCTGCAGCAGCTGAGCAACGAGGTCTTGCTGGGTACAAGTGGCCAATTCATAGCTGAGGATTTTCAAATTTTCTGCTTTCGCGAGCGTGTCTACGTATTGGCCTCACAAGAACTAGAGCGCGACCTAGAGAAAATCGATTTAGGTATTCTGCCGGGCTCGCCAGTCGCTCGAGAAGTCATGCTGCCCGGCAATGGTCGACTTCGATTTGGCGAGACGCAGGGCGGGGGGATCTGCCTAGACAAACTCAGTAACTTGTCGGTCCGCTATAGGCAGGGGGGTGAAACATGTCGTCTTGCAGGGCGTCCGAGCAAGACGCTGAAAAAAATCCTTCAGGAAAGTGAAATCCCGCCGTGGTTGAGGGGGCGCATTCCTTTGCTCTATGACGGCGAAGACCTAGCCTATATTCCGGGCCTCGGAGTCAGTGAGGGGCTCGCAGCGCAGGGCTCGGAGTCTGGTTGCATTATCGAATGGGAGCAGCCCGACCTTACGTTGCTGGCTTGAATTGTCGGTGCGCGATCGAATGCATTCTAGTCTCGTTTTTTAGCCTATAGGAACATTTCAGATTGTTCTATCGAGGGGCTTCTGGTACGCTGCAACTCCATCTGTGTGGGTTGGTGCACGACCAATTTTTCTATTTAGATGGGGCTAGCATGACGCGTTATATCTTCATTACCGGTGGCGTTGTTTCTTCACTGGGCAAAGGCATTACTTCTGCATCTCTCGCGGCAATTCTCGAAGCCCGCGGTCTAAACATCACGATGTTAAAACTGGATCCCTACATCAATGTGGATCCTGGAACTATGAGTCCATTCCAACACGGTGAAGTCTATGTAACCGAAGACGGCGCAGAGACCGACCTCGACTTAGGTCACTATGAGCGCTTCAGTCAAACTACCATGTTGCAGAAGAACAACTTCACCACTGGCAAGGTGTATGAAGAGGTCCTCAAGCGCGAGCGCCGAGGAGACTATCTCGGGGCCACGATCCAAGTCATTCCACACATCACCGATGAGATAAAGCGTCGCGTGATTATCGGCGCAGGTGATGCCGATGTCGCACTAGTAGAAATCGGTGGCACAGTTGGTGACATCGAGTCACAGCCTTTTCTGGAAGCGGTGCGGCAGTTGGGTGTGGAGCTGGGTTCTGAGCGCGCATTGTTCATGCATCTCACGCTGGTCCCTTATATCGCAACGGCAGGTGAGACTAAGACCAAACCCACGCAGCACTCGGTTAAAGAATTACGCTCGATTGGCATTCAGCCAGATATCCTGATCTGTCGCTCCGATGTGGAGATCGGCGAATCGGCACGGAAGAAGATTTCATTGTTTACCAATGTTGAGCCTCGGGCTGTGGTTTCTCTGCCTGATTCTGACTCGATCTACAGAATCCCTTCGATATTGGGTGAGGCGAATCTAGACGATATCGTTATCAATAAATTTAAGTTGGACTGCCCACCTGCCGACCTCTCCGAATGGGATCGGGTCGTCGATGCGCACCTGAATCCGGTCAAGGAAGTGAATCTTGCCATGGTAGGCAAGTACATGGATTTGCTGGATGCGTATAAGTCTCTGAACGAAGCGATAATTCATGCTGGCATAACGACCAGAACCAAGGTGAACATCACCTACATCGACTCCGCCGACGTAATAGACAAGGGCGTCGAGGTGTTGGCCAATCAAGACGCGATCTTAGTGCCCGGCGGCTTCGGCGAGCGCGGTGTAGAAGGCAAGATCATGACCGTGCAGTATGCACGCGAGAACAAGATTCCCTACCTAGGGATTTGTCTCGGCCTGCAGGCTGCAGTCATCGAATACGCGAGAAACGTAGCGGGGCTGAAAGATGCACACAGCTCTGAATTCTCTCCCGCCTGTGATAATCCAGTTATCGCGCTTATTAGTGAGTGGACGACGCGTGCCGGATCTACAGAATTCCGTGATGAGAATTCCGACCTTGGTGGCACGATGCGCCTAGGCGCACAGACGTGTGTTCTGGACAAGGACTCGACCACCTTCGCCAGCTACGGCAAGGAAGAGATCGTCGAACGCCATCGCCACCGTTATGAATTTAACAATGACTACATCGACGTGTTGTCCGAGGCTGGTTTGAAGCTCGTGGGTAAATCTGTCGACGGCATGCTGGTGGAGGTGGTGGAGATTCCCGATCATCCTTGGTTTGTTGGATGTCAGTTCCACCCGGAGTTCACGTCTACTCCACGCTACGGCCATCCATTGTTCACGGGTTTTATCGAGGCTGCCATAGCGCATCACGAATCCGCGAGCGAGTCCGATGCCGCCGTCGCGTCCCCGACGCTAGCGGTGAATAACGCTCAAGTCTGAGCGCTAGGAAAAAGGATCCGGTAGCTACCCATGACAGCAACGCAAATTAAGCTTGGGGATTTCACGATTGCCAACGATCAGCCCTTCGTCCTATTCGCAGGGATGAACGTGCTGGAATCCAGAGACTTGGCAATGACTGTGGCCGAACAGTTCCACAGTGTCACTGACGAACTCAGTATTCCCTACGTATTCAAGGCCTCATTCGACAAGGCAAATCGCTCCTCAAAGGATTCGTATCGTGGGCCCGGTCTGGACGAGGGCCTAAAGATACTCGCCGAGATCAAAGAGCAGTTCTCCGTTCCCGTGATCACCGACGTACATGAGATATCTCATGTAGGGCCGGCATCTGAAGTCGCAGATATTCTGCAGTTGCCTGCGTTTCTGTCGAGGCAGACGGATCTCGTCGTCGCCATGGCCGAAAGTGGCGCGATCATCAATATCAAGAAAGCGCAGTTTCTGGCGCCGCAGGAAATGGGCCACATCCTTAAGAAATTTGAGTCAGCAGGCAATGAACGCCTGATTCTCTGCGAGCGTGGCAGCAGCTTCGGCTACAACAACTTGGTAGTCGATATGCTGGGTTTCGCGGTAATGAAACAATTTGGTAGCCCGCTGATGTTCGATGCGACGCATGCCTTGCAGAAGCCAGGTGGCCTTGCCAATGCGGCCGGTGGGCGCCGGGGTGATGTCACTGCACTATCTCGTGCTGGCTTGTCGCAGGGGTTAGCGGGACTATTTATCGAGGCTCACCCTGACCCAGACAAGGCGCGATGCGATGGGCCTTGTGCGTTAAGGCTAGAAGCTGTTCGGCCCTTCCTGCAGCAGATGCGCGACCTAGATGCCCTGATAAAGTCAATGCCAACGCTGGATACGGCATAGGATTTCAGGCGTTTTAATTTTCATTTTTTGATTTAAGTAATATTCATAAGGTATTGAAATGGCTAGTATTAAGAACATAAGGGCGCGAGAAGTGCTTGATTCCCGCGGGAATCCAACCATCGAGGCAGATGTCGAGCTAGACAGCGGTGTCATCGGCTCGGCTTGTGCGCCTTCAGGTGCGTCCACTGGCTCGCGTGAGGCGCTGGAGCTGAGAGACAAAGACCCAGCACGCTATCTCGGCAAGGGAGTGTTGAAGGCTGTTCAGAACGTGAATACTGAAATCAGACAGGCGCTCATCGGGCAGGATGCTGCAGACCAGAAGGCTCTCGACGCGGTAATGCTGGAGCTAGATGGTACAGAGAATAAGTCCAAGCTCGGTGCGAACGCGATATTGGCAGTGTCACTCGCAGCAGCCAAGGCGGCAGCGCTTGATGGCGGCCTGCCTCTGTATGCACACATCGCCCAATTGAACGGCAGCGCAGGTAATTATACGCTCCCAGTGCCGATGATGAACATCGTCAATGGTGGCGAGCACGCCGATAATAACGTTGATATTCAAGAGTTTATGGTGCAACCCACGGGCGCGGCCAGTTTCAGTGAGGCGCTGCGCTATGGTGCCGAAATATTTCATGCTTTGAAGTCTGTGCTGAAGAAGCAGGGCCTCAGCACCGCGGTGGGAGATGAGGGTGGCTTTGCTCCGAATCTTCCTTCGAACGCGGCGGCACTCGACTGTATTCTGCAAGCCATTGAAATAGCGGGCTTTCGTCCGGGTACCGATATTCACCTAGCGCTCGACTGTGCAGCCTCCGAATTCTATGAGGATGGCAAATACATGCTCAGGGGCGAGGGCAAGAGCTACGATTCTGGGCAATTTGCCGATTATCTGCAGGGTTTGGCTGAGAACTATCCGATTTTATCCATCGAAGACGGCATGGATGAGAGCGATTGGGAGGGTTGGGCTAAATTATCCGCCCAGATAGGCGATAAAGTTCAGTTAGTAGGCGATGATTTGTTCGTCACCAATACCAAAATTCTTCAGCGTGGGATCAGCGACAGCATCGCGAATTCGATTCTGATCAAGTTTAATCAGATCGGGTCGCTTACCGAGACGCTGGCGGCGATCAATATGGCGAAGGCTGCGGACTATACGGCGGTGATTTCGCACCGTTCCGGAGAGACCGAAGATACTACTATTGCCGATTTGGCCGTGGCCACCGCCGCGGGACAGATCAAGACAGGTTCCCTGTGTCGCTCGGACAGGGTGGCGAAATACAATAGGTTGCTAAGAATTGAAGAAGAGTTGGGTAGCGATTCGGTATTCAACGGCATCAAAGAGTTTTCCAAATTCACAGGCTGAAACTTTACTGCCTCTGAATGTAATTAGGTAGAGAGGCGCGTAACACGCTGAGATCGATCTCCATGAGAATTTGATCTCAGCAAAAAAGGCTTATGAAAATAATATTCGGATTTCTTGGGTTTGCTTTTATCACTCTGCAATATCAGCTATGGCTGGGTGAAGATAGCCTGCGCACGCTGAATATGCTGGAGCTGGAAGTCGCCGCGCAGCGAGCGAATAATGAAGGACTAGAGCAGCGCAACAGGCTGGTTGAGATCGAAGTGCTTGACCTTAAGAATGGGCTTGAGGCCGTCGAAGAACGGGCGCGCTCTGAACTTGGTATGATCGAGAAAGGCGAAACATTCTATCTGCTTGTGCCTACCCAGCAATAACCCAGGTAGCCTCGGGTCAAGCCAGGGTGGCCATTGACTTGATCAGAGGCTCCTCTAACTCCATAATTTAGAAGATCTGACTATGACAATATGGGCTGTCTTGCCGGCCGCAGGCATTGGTCGTCGCATGGGATCCACCATCCCGAAGCAATATCTCTGCATCGATGGAGTTCCACTACTTTTGCATGCATTGCGCCGGTTATGCGCGGTGGATGAGATTCAAAAAATTGTCGTTGTGATTCACCCCGAGGATAGTCGTTGGGCTGAATTTGAAATATCGATCGCTGAAGAGTTTGGTAACCGCATCATAACTGTTATGGGCGGAGATGAACGCTTTCACTCAGTCTTAAACGGGCTCAATGCGATGGCGGAATTCGCAGACAAAGACGATTGGGTATTGGTACACGATGCCGTTAGACCCTGTGTACGCACTTCCGACATAGAAAATCTGATTTCAAAAGTTTCACTTCACTCTATAGGCGGGTTGTTAGGCTCTGCCGTAGACAATACTCTCAAGAAGGTGGACGCAGACCTGACAGTTATCGAAACCGTCGATAGAGAATCGTATTGGAATGCACTTACGCCGCAGATGTTTCGCTTCGCCCAGTTAAAAGAGTCTATCGAATGCGTCGTAGCTAGCGGTGAGCAGGTGACCGATGAGGCGGCGGCCATGGAAGTCGCGGGTTTTAAGCCTGTAATGGTTGCAGGTAGCAAGGACAACATCAAAATAACTGTTGATGCGGACCTGGTCTTGGCAAGTCAAATTCTAAAAAACCAGGCGAGTGACAATGAACCCAGATAGTATGCGCATCGGACATGGCTATGACGTGCACCGTTTCGACAGTGAGTACGTCGAGGCGAAGCCGCTTACCTTAGCCGGCGTAGTGCTGGCGGATAAGATGAGCCTGGTTGCACATTCCGATGGCGACGTCATTTTGCATGCGCTCTGCGATGCAATACTCGGTGCGCTCGGCGAGGGTGACATAGGGCAACACTTCCCAGATACAGATCCTAAGTTTGCAGGAGCAGCAAGCGGTGATCTGCTGCAGCAGGTGCTGTTGATGATGGGCGCGCGTCAGCACTATTTAGTGAACGTTGATATCACAGTGATCGCAGAAGTGCCGAAATTGACTCCCCATCGAGTCAACATGATTTCCAGTCTGGCTAACTTGCTCGAATTGCCGGAGCAGCGTGTCAACCTGAAGGCGACCACCACCGAAGGCCTGGGGGCCATTGGCAGGAAAGAGGGCATAGCATGTGCTGCAGTGGTCCTGTTAGCTGGCAATGCCTGAAAACTCTCCCGATCAATCCGTTAGCTCTGCTGCGATCTTTAGTGGCCTTGAAACTCTCGCATTCGCTAACGGCAAGCCAGGAACGGCAGCAACCTTCAAACAAGAATTCGCCGACTTTCGTGTCGATGAGCAGCTCAGCTTTAAGTTCACCGAGAAGGGCGAGCATGCTTATCTCTGGGTCGAGAAGATCGATCGGTCCACCGTCGATGTGGCAAAGAAGCTGAGTGAGATAACCGGCGTACACGGTTCGGAGATAGGTTATTCCGGCATGAAGGACCGCCGTGCAGAGACACGGCAATGGTTCAGCATAAAGTTACCAGCAGACAGACAGGCTGAGCTAGGGGCGCTCGAGAGTGACTCACTGCGTATCGTCGAGATACATAGAAACTCACGCAAACTCAAGATCGGGAGCCATCGCTCTAACCACTTTAAGGTATTGCTCAGAAATTGTGATGGCTCAAGAGACCAGTTTGAACAAAGACTCGCTCAAATTGAAGCTGGGGGCGTGCCAAATTACTTCGGTTCGCAGCGCTTTGGCAGGAACTTGAGCAACCTCAATCAGGTTCAAGCCTGGATGAGTGCGGAGTTAGCTACAGGGTTGGGTGCGGACTCGAGCAGCACTATTGACGCCTTTGCGGCGTCGATTCCGAAGCAGCGATTCAAGCGCAGCATGCTATTCTCAGCTGCTAGATCCTATTTATTCAATCAACTCTTGTCGCGAAGGCTGGAGTTAGGCAATTGGAACGGCTATATGGCGGGAGATGTGTTGAATTTAGATGGGACGGATCGTTCGTTCGCGCTTGAAACCGGTGTTGAGTGGGACTCGATCCTGCAGCAAAGGTTAGAAGAATTCGATATTCATATCACCGGGCCTCTACCTGGAGAGATCGATCCTAAAGATAAATATGTAAGCTACGGCGAAGCTGCCGATATTGAAGAAGCAGTGTGTAAACAATTTAATACGCTGCTGGCGGGTTTGCGGCATTTCGGTCTAAAGACAGCACGAAGACCGCTGCGCTTTAGACCCATCGACCTTAAGTGGGAATGGCTGCAAAGCGAACACGCAGATGGGGCTAGCGACTTGCTGTTAGACTTCTCTCTGGGAAAAGGGGCCTACGCCACGAGCCTGCTCAGAGAGCTCTGCGTGACTCGAGAGATTGGTCAGTAAAATAGCGAATTGCTGAAATCAGCATGCAATCAGATTACAAAGGACATTTGACTTGAGCAGTTTAGGAAACGGTAAACCAAATCTAAGCGGCATTGGGATGACGTCTCAGCGCACACGAGAGCGACTACTGGGTAGATTGATCGATCAGGGAATTAGCAGCATGGAGGTGTTGGACATTATTCGCTCCACGCCACGGCACATATTCCTCGACGAGGCGCTCTCCCATCGAGCCTATGAGGATGTGGCCCTGCCTATCGGTCACAACCAAACAATTTCACAGCCCTACGTGGTCGCCAAGATGACAGAGGCTTTGCTGAAGAGCGGCCCGATAGACACAGTGTTGGAAATCGGAACTGGCTGCGGTTATCAGACCGCCGTGATGGCGCAATTGGCTAAGACTGTCTACACCGTTGAGCGTATCAAGCCACTGCTGGATCGCGCCAAGAAAAACCTTAAGCTGCTTAAGCTGCGTAATATTAATTACCGGCACGGAGACGGCAGCGCGGGTTGGGCGAACAACGGTCCCTTCGATGCCATCATCACAACAGCCGCCCCGCAGCAGGTTCCGCGCGAGTTATTTGAGCAGTTAAAAGATGGTGGGCGTTTGGTTATACCTGTGGGTGGCGACGATCAGCAGGAGTTACAACTGATCACACGTCACGGCAAAGACTTCACCGCGGAAGTGCTGGAATCTGTGCGTTTTGTCCCGCTTTTGGTAGGTCAACTACATCACTAAGAATTTCCTTGTCTAAAACTATTCTCCAATGGCTTGACCATGTCCGAAAACTCAAGCATGCAGACGCAGAAAGCTACTCACTCGTGGGTGACCCGTCGCGGCAAATTTATGCTGTTCTTGAAAGGTGTTGCCATGGGGCTCGGTGATTCTGTTCCCGGTATTTCTGGCGGTACTATTGCAGTCATTACCAAAATTTATGATCAGCTTGTGTTTTCTATTCGCGCCGTGGATCTGCGCGCGTGTGGGCTTTTCTTTACAGGTCAATTCAGGGTGTTCTGGCAGCATATCAACGGAACGTTCTTGCTTATCCTCGCTCTGGGAATTCTATCTGGGCTGTTGATTTCGGCGAATACGGTGCTATTCCTTTTGGAGAATTATTTTGTACCGCTAATGGCATTTTTTATCGGCATGGTCTTGGCGTCTAGCGCCTTACTGCGAAAGGAATTTTCTCTCAGTGCTTGGCAAAATATTCTCGCGCTCTTTCTGGGATTGTTATTGGCAGTGTCGATTGGATTTATAACTCCTCGTTCTGCAGAGCTCTCGCTGATCACTATTTTTTTTAGTGGTGCCATAGCCATTAGCGCGATGATTTTGCCCGGTCTGTCTGGTGCTTTTATTTTATTGTTGCTAGGCGTCTATGAATTCATTTTGGGTGCACTGCTTGATTTTGATCTGCCGACTATTCTCGTCTTCGTTCTTGGTTGCGTCGTCGGCCTGCTCGCTTTTTCTCGGCTATTGTCCTGGTTACTTCGTGACTATCACCAATTGAGCTACGGATTCATTACCGGGCTGTTGCTAGGTTCGGTATCGGCACTCTGGCCCTGGCAAGAGGCAGAAGGAGGTTACACGATGCTCCTGCCAGCTCTACTGTGTCTTGTGTTAGGTGTTGCAGCTGTTGTATTACTGCAGGTGATATTTTCCACGAAGCCATCGGAAAACTCTAACTAGTATGAATTCCCTGCATCGACAAATCAGTGTTCCCTTGGTCGTGAGCTGCTCCTTGCTGCTCGCTTCTTGCGGGGGAGGATATCAGGCGCCGATATCGGAGCAGGGCCAGCAACAGCGTGTTTCTGCGCCGATAATTGTCGACAGCTCCACGCCTGAAAGCAGCTTCCGCATCGAGAACTCAAGGCCGGTTAGTGTTTCGTCGAGCGGCGGTGGAAATGGATCGTCTCCAAGAGTGTTCTCATCGAATTCAGGGGCTAGTGCTAGCCGGTCTCAGGCTATTCAGAGCAGTCCTATTTCTAATCGTGTTGGTGGCACTGGTTCTAATCAAAATAGTTCTAACCAAAATAGTTCTAACCAAGGCAGTTCTAACTCTAATGGGGCTGTGCCGACGACGTATCTTGTGCGTTCTGGGGATACGCTGTTCTCCATCGCCTTCCAATACGATCTTGATTTTCGCAGCTTGGCTATCGCCAATGGCTTGAATCCTCCCTATACAATATTTGTCGATCAGGAAATCAACTTGGACCTGAGTAGGTCAGTGCGCAGTAGCAGCGCGGTATCAACCGCGAATCTAGGCACGGCCGTTGGCAATAACTCGGTAGCGCGGGCGAGGGCAGGGGGCGGCACGTCGGGTTCGGTGTTGCGTCAGCCGGTTACCCGCACGCCGCGCGCTATAAGTTGGCAGTGGCCGCATCAGGGGCGACTGCTTAGAGGCTTTCAATCTGGGGCCAACAAGGGCATGGATATAAGCGGCCGTGTTGGCGATGCGGTGTTAGCCGCCGGCGACGGTGATGTGGTCTATTCAGGTCGTGGCATTCAAGGCTCTGGAAACTTGATCATCATTCGGCACAGCGATCGCTATCTCAGTGCCTACGCGCACAATAGCCGCATGCTGGTGAACGAGGGAAGTCGTGTGCGTGCGGGAGAGAAGATAGCCGAGGTAGGCGAAAATTCTTCTGGCGTCGCTATGTTGCACTTTGAGATTCGTGAGGCGGGAGATTCGGTGGACCCGTCGAGGTTGTTACCTTCGAAATAAGGTCTTTCAAAGTAGGTCTAAGGGAACAGCAATTAAAGAAAAAACGCAGACTGATGTCTGCGTTTTTGTTTTATCTGTTAGGACTCGAAAGGAACTAGTGCGAATTGTTGCCCGCGACTAGCGCTCGAGGAATTGCAGCTTTTCCTTCTTGTCAGTCCATTCCTCTGCATCAGGCAGAGCATCTTTCTTCTCGGTGATGTTTGGCCAAACTTCCGCCAGCTCAGCATTCAAGGCAAGAAATCCTTGCTGATCCTCGGGCAGTTCGTCTTCCGCGTAGATTGCATCAACTGGGCACTCTGGCTCACATAGCGCACAATCTATGCACTCGTCGGGATGAATTACCAGGAAGTTAGGTCCTTCGTAGAAACAGTCTACCGGGCATACTTCAACGCAGTCAGTGTGCTTACAACGAATACAATTATCACCTACTATGAATGTCATGTTATCTCCAAACCTTTGGTTCTGGTAATTCCGGCCAATCTTTTCAATTGCGCCAATCTGGCTCATCGCTGGCCCTAGCCAACTTTGAGGCGCTTTTTAGCGGGCAATGGCGCGGCATCGCGGCGTGCATTCTATCAGTTTTTTTCGGCAGTTTTCCATGGGCTGGAGGATTTATTGCCTGAGTTTTCTATTTTCGGCCCACATTCAGCTATCTGCTTTCTGTTTCAGCTCATAGAGAATTTTCAGAGCTTCTTTCGCTGTGATGTCATCAACCTCTAGCCTCTGTAGAAAGTCTATTGCGGGATGCGCAGCAGTAGCGAACATCTCACTCTGAAATGGCGAGCTGGCCGCAGCTGAAGGCACAGAGGAGGGTGTAGGGGAAGATATAGAGGCGCTTGGTTCAGTGCCGACCGGCGTGGCAGTTAGCTGCGTTGGCGTCTCATTCTCCAATTGCTGCAACTTTTCACGTGCCTTCTCGATAACCGCACGTGGTATACCGGCCAACTGTGCTACCTGTAGGCCATAACTCTGATTGGCCGGGCCCGCTTTGACGGCATGCAGGAAGACGATGCCATTGTCGTGCTCGATGGCATCTAGGTGCACATTGACGATCGTCTCGAACGTCTCTGGCAGGATGGTAAGCTCGAAGTAGTGAGTAGCGAACAGGGTATAGGCCTTCACCTGTTCCGCGATATAGACCGAAGCGGCCCATGCGAGGGACAGCCCGTCGAAGGTACTCGTACCTCTACCGATCTCATCCATGAGAACTAGGCTATTCTCTGTGGCGTTGTGCAGGATATTCGCCGTTTCGGTCATCTCAACCATGAAAGTAGAGCGACCGCCGGCGAGATCGTCGGAGGAGCCGATGCGAGTGAAGATTCTATCGATGGGCCCCAGCTTTGTGGTTGATGCTGGCACATGGCTGCCGCATAAGGCGAGCAGGACTATTAGGGCGGTCTGCCGCATATAGGTGGACTTACCGCCCATATTCGGCCCGGTAATGATTAGCATTTTCTGCGTAAGGTTTAGACAGAGATCGTTGGCAACGAATGTATCGCTAGTGACTTTCTCAACGACCGGATGCCTGCCGCCCTCTATAGTTATGCCAGGCTCATCGCTTAACTCGGGCTCGCAATATTCAAGGTTCACCGCGCGTTCGGCGAAGCAATTAAGTACATCCAGTTCGGAGAGAGCCTCGGCGCTGGCGATTAGTCGAGTGAGCTCCGTGGCGAGTTCTTCTAGCAGTGAATCATACAGGGCTTTCTCGCGGCTCAGCGATTTGCTGCGAGCGCTTAATACCTTGTCTTCGAATTCTTTCAATTCGGGAGTGATGAAACGTTCGGCGTTCTTCAGTGTCTGACGGCGAACGTACTCCGCAGGTAATTCGGTGTCGGCCTGACCCCTGCTGATTTCGATGTAGTAGCCGTGCACTCGGTTGTAACCGACCTTGAGTGTTCCCAGCCCAGTACGCTCCTTTTCTCTCTGTTCGAGATCGACCAGATATTGTCCCGCGTTGCTACTCAGATTACGCAGTTCATCAAGCTCGGCATCGTAACCTGTGGCGATCACACCTCCCTCACGAATAACGACGGGTGGGTTTTCTTCCAAGGCGCGAGCTAATAGGTCACTGTGCTGCGGATATTCGCCGATGCGCTTTGCTAGATCGCCAACGTAGGTCGATGTCATTGGTGTTAGCTGCTGCTGTAGTTCAGGTAGTTGACTGAGACCATCGCGCAGCTTTGCGAGGTCGCGTGGTCGTGCCGAACGTAATCCCAGTCGGGCGATAATACGTTCTAGGTCACCGATGTTCTTCAGCACTTCGTGCAGAGCTTCAAAACGGAAGTCGGTCTTCAATGCGGCGACAGCCGCTTGCCGTAGTTGCAGTTGCGCTCGATCTCGAAGAGGCCTGTTGATCCAGCGCGAGAGTAAGCGGCTACCCATCGAAGTTGCCGTGCGGTCGATGACGGAGAGTAGCGTGTTGTCTTTACCCCCAGCTAGATTGATATCCAACTCGAGATTTCGGCGACTGGCTGCATCTAAGATGACGCTATCTTCCTGACGCTCTACTTGTATGCCTTGAATATGCGGCAGGTCCGATTTTTGTGTTTCTCGCGCGTATTGAATGAGGCAGCCGGCGGCCTGTAAAGCAGCGCTTAGATCCTGACAATCGAAAGCGGAGAGGTCGCGCGTATTGAAATGCTCGGTGAGGATTCGGTTCGCATTTTCAATCTCGAACTCCCATATCGGTTGCTTGCGAATCGCAGGATGATTGAGGGCTGCTTCAACCTCCTTTAACTCTTCTTGCAGGAGTATCTCGGCCGGCTGAATGCGGCCTATCTCCGATGTCAGTGCATCGAGACCCTGCAGCTCACTCAATACAAACCTACCGCTGCTTATGTTGATGAAGGCGATGCCATAGGTTTTTTGCGCGCCGGAGGCACTACCAACAGTCGCGCTGATGGCTAGCAGGCAATTGTCGCGGTGCTCATCGAGCAGGGCTTCATCGCTAACCGTGCCCGGCGTAATGATTCTGACTACCTGCCTCTCAACGGGGCCCTTACTTGTGGCAGGGTCTCCGATCTGCTCACAGATCGCAATCGACACTCCAGCGTCAACGAGTTTCGCTAGATAACGGTCCGCCGCATGATAGGGTATGCCGCACATGGGAATGGGTTCGCCAGCGGCCTTGCCGCGTGCGGTGAGCGTGATGCCTAGAATATCGGACGCGTTCTTCGCGTCTTCGAAAAACAGCTCATAGAAATCGCCCATACGATAAAACAACAGGCTGTCTTGATGCTGTGCTTTGATGCGCAAAAATTGCTGCATCATGGGTGTGTGTGTTTGCGTGTCGGTCAAATGGCTAACTACTGAATTGACTGAATGAGGTGGGTTTTGTTCTTGTTCGGCGTTGCTGTGGTTGAGAATTCTACACGGTTTGGCGAGGCGGTGGCATAGCTAAATTGCTTTCTTCGTGAGAGGAAAACGGCTGCTCGTACAGAGCAGATAAAAGTTCAGCTACGACTGTTGAATCGTGGTTCACTTCAGCCAATGAAGTCGCTAATATGAGTTTATGTCAGATTCGCTTCCTAGCCCGATTTCCAAACTTGTCCAACAACTCGCTGACAAACTTCTCGCAAAAAAATTGATTATCTCGACCGCCGAATCCTGCACCGGCGGCTGGATTTCTCAATCGCTTACCGCGCTGGCCGGCAGTTCCATTTGGTTCGATAGCGGCTTCGTCACCTATTCCAATGAGGCGAAGCAGCGCTTGTTAAACGTTCCTCTGGCATTGTTCGGCATCGATGGTCCCGGCGCCGTGAGCGAGGCTACCGTGTTAGCGATGACCGCGGGAGCTATTCAAGGCAGTAGAGCAAACCTGGCTGTCGCCGTCAGCGGCATAGCCGGGCCAGATGGTGGCTCCGAGGAAAAACCAGTAGGCACGGTTTGGATTGCCTGGCAGTGGGAAGATAAGAGCCTGGCTCGCTGCTTTCATTTCAGCGGCGATAGGGAGGCGGTCAGGCTGGCAGCGGTCCTTGCCGCGCTAGAAGGCTGCCTTCTGCTAATCAATTGATAAGAAAACTAAAGGAATTTCCGTATTTGCCAATATACTGGTTGTATATACAGTATTAATTTGGTTAAATTTGCACTGTTCGTATATACAGTGGTTCGGCAAAAAGCTGAAGGCTAGAGAAAACGGGCGATAGCTCAAATTTATAGAATTAGGTTAAGACGATGCATAGTTCAATTAGAAGTTTGGAAAGCGGTTTAACAAGCGGCTTAGCAGATAATACGTCCGCCAAATTGGCGTCGGCAAGCACGGCAACTATAGAAACTGCGACTACAGGATTATACGATTTATGGCTGAACTCGATGTTACCCGCTGTGGGTCCATCGATGGTCACGGGAGTGACGTCGAGTTCGAGCCACCAGATAAACAGCGAACGCCTAGCGGAAAAGTTGATGCAGCTGTGCATCGATGAGTCTGTGAGGGGAATCGTTGAGACGCGAATCTAGAAAGATTACAGAAAATTTAGTAAGTAGTCGGGGACAGGCTACTATTTATAAGGGCTCAGGAAACTGAGTGTAAGGGGAAACCCGACAACTGCTTTACTCACGGAACCAGGCTTCAGTTGTGAAATCAAACACAAGGAAATTAAGATGATTGAAGATAAAGATAAGGCACTAGCTGCAGCACTAACACAAATCGAGAGACAATTTGGTAAGGGTTCCATGATGCGGCTCGGAGATACTGATCGCGAACCGATACCAGCTATCTCTACGGGTTCACTGGGGCTAGACGTCGCGCTGGGCATAGGTGGTCTGCCACGAGGACGTGTCGTTGAGATATACGGGCCAGAGTCTTCCGGTAAAACCACATTAACCCTGCAGGTTATCGCCGAAGCGCAGAAGGCAGGCGGTACCTGTGCATTCATTGACGCCGAACACGCACTCGATCCTATCTATGCCGGTAATCTGGGTGTTGATGTCGACAACCTACTCGTGAGCCAGCCGGACACCGGTGAGCAAGCATTAGAGATCTGCGACATGGTTGTGCGCTCTGGAGCAGTAGATGTCGTGGTAATCGACTCCGTCGCCGCGTTGACGCCTAAGGCAGAGATCGAAGGCGACATGGGCGACACTCACATGGGGCTGCAGGCTCGACTGATGTCTCAGGCACTCAGAAAGATGACAGGCAATATCAAGAACTCGAATACCCTGGTCATCTTCATCAACCAGATTCGCATGAAGATCGGCGTCATGTTCGGTTCTCCCGAAACCACGACAGGTGGTAACGCACTAAAATTCTATTCCTCTGTGCGCTTGGATATCCGTCGCATCGGTTCGATCAAAGAGGGCGACGAGGTTGTCGGTAATGAGACGCGGGTAAAGGTTGTGAAGAACAAGGTAGCGCCACCGTTCAGACAGGCAGAATTTCAGATCATGTACGGCAAGGGAATCTATCACCTCGGTGAGGTTGTCGACCTCGGTGTCAAGCAAGGCTTGGTCGAGAAATCAGGTGCCTGGTATGCCTACAAAGGTGAGAAGATTGGTCAGGGCAAGAAGAATGCCGCTCTGTATCTGAAAGAGAATCCCCATATCGCTGAAGAAATCGAATTGCAGATTCGTGCCCAGCTATTAGGTGGCGATACTAAAGAGGCGGCTAACTCAGAAGAGACGCCAGCCAATGATGATGACGTAGTCGTTTTAGCTGACGCGAAGAAGAGCAGCTAGAGTAGCAGACTAGTAAAATGTCCGAGACAGCATCTTGTAACGATGTCCCTGTTCTCCGGCGGGCCGCAATGGACTATCTGGCCCGTCGGGAACATTCTCTGTTCGAACTCATGCAAAAACTTAGCAAGAAATTCCCTGAGACCGACGGAGAATTACTCCTGAAGGTTCTGGAAACACTCAAGTCTGAGAATTTGCAATCCGACGAACGCTTCACCGAGTCCTATGTCAGGTACCGCAAATCCAGAGGATTTGCCTATTTGCACATCAAAGCAGACTTAGGCGGACGTCGCGTGAGTGACAGCCTGATCGCTAAACACCTCCTAGTTGATGACGAAGATTGGCAGCTAAAAGCAGAGCAATTAGTAGTAAAGAAGCTCCGCCATCAAGAATCCCCAAGCTTTGGCTCGAAACTCCATAGAAAGCTTGCAAGGTTCCTGGAATCTAGAGGGTTCGCCTCAATAGAGATTCGAAAAGCGCTCGAAAAACATCTAAGGCACCTCTGAATAACGCGGATAGCTCTCAGCGGGGCATAAAGCACTCAACTGCTAGGCGTGCTTTGAAGCTAATGGCCTTAGTCCTTAGCAAGAAGCACAACAACGCAGATGGGGCTTTAGGCGCCGCCCGAAGGAGCTTACAGGAGAGTCTACCCTCTTCGTTGCCACTTTTTGGCGTACGGACGTATGCAGCAAAGTGGCGTCTCGATGGCCGTCGCCTGTAAGCCTGAGTGCCAACCGCGTTATTCAGAGGTGCCTCAGTGTGAGCGGCGTTCCAGCGAAAGCAGGTCGATACTGATTAAATGCCATGGAATAGACTATAATTCCGCACTAATCACACCGTAGAAGCTAGCAGATGCAGCCTTTATTCTCAGTAAGAAGCCCCAAGTTAGTCCTAGTCCTGTGCACGGCGGTCATTTCATTTCCGAGCTCGCTAGCGCACGCCAATACCTTCTCTCAGCTAGGCGTCAATGCAGGCCATGAAAGCAACGTGCCGCGTGGGCAAGACGGGCCTCATAAGGAAGAATCAAGCTTCCTGACTGTCAGCTACTCCATCGGCAAACTGTATGAATTGGGATTGAAAAATACGCTAATCCTCAGTGGAGAGATTAACGCCACCCGATTCAACGAGTTGAGAGGATTCGATAAGCGCGGCATAAACGTTGCGGCTAACTACAACTACAAATGGGCACTTGGTGCCTATGCCCCCGTGGTGTCCCTTAGCACCTCTTATGCCTTGGAAGAATATGAGGGTAGAGCAAGGGACAATGAATTACTGACCGTAGATGTTAGCTATCTCAGGCGCCTGTCACCAGCCTGGTTTCTGACACTCGGTGCTGACTATCAAGATAGCAGCAGCGATTCTCTCCCCCACGACCCAATCATCGAGATGTTCGGTTACGATCCAGACAGGAGTCTGCCTTTCGAGCTCTACGACTATGACTCTACGAGTGTGTATGCAGATATTGAATATGCCTTCGAGAATGGGATGCTGCTCAATGCCGGATATCGCAGAGTGGATGGCGTTACTGTTTCTAGTACTACCTGGCCCACACAAGCACTCTATAACGTGGCAGATGCGCTCTACTCAGATCCAGCGTTCAAAGCAAATTGGATTGCCTATCAGCTTAAAGCAGATACTAACGAATGGACGCTGGGTTTGAGTATTCCTAGCAGCCAAGATTCTTCGATAAATTTCGGCTACAGCTTCTACGATATTTCGGCGGTGGGCGGAAGTAGCTATGTGAATAGAATATTTTCTGTTAGCTATGTGCAGAGCTTCTAATGACCACTACTAAAATGATTTTAACCGACAGCAATTTCATGGTCTTTCAAGGGAAAATGCAGAAATTAGTTCTGCTAGCGGTTAGTTCCTTGGTTTTATGCGTCCCCGTTGTTTCTGCACAGGGATTAGTTCTCCGCCTCCTTGATGCTGACGGCGCGCCGCTGCCAGGCGCTGTTATGGAATTACTTTCAGACACGTCTGTTGCTTCGGCATCGACTGGACTGCGCGAGGCACGGATCGACCAACTGGATAAAGAGTTTGTTCCCAGCGTGACTGTAATCGTGGCTGGCGGTGGCGCGAGTTTTCCTAACAGTGATGATATTCTTCATCATGTCTATTCGTTCTCTCAAGCAAAAACATTCGACACCCCCCTTTATGGCAGCGATGCGAATAATCAGTATCGGGAGATGTTCGATGTGCCAGGGGTCGTTGAGATCGGCTGCAATATTCATGACTGGATGCTCGCTTATATCTATGTGGGCGAATCCGACTTGATGGCAATAAGTGATGATGTGGGTGTTGCCCAACTTGCCAATATTCCGCCTGGCCAGTATCGATTGAGGGTTTGGCATTCGAGATTAGATGCTCGGCAGAATAGTGTAGAGCAAGATATCGTTATCGAAGCCGGTCGCACAGAAGAATTAGAATTAACTCTTGAGCTTGCCCGGGACCGGAGAGTGCGTCGCGCACCCTCTGCCAATCGAAAACGCTATCGCTAAGGGAACGCACTATTTTGTGTAATCGATCTCAGGCGATTCATGACTGCTTTATGCGTATTAAAGTCTCCTAG
This sequence comes from SAR86 cluster bacterium, assembly GCA_002401885.1. Classification (GTDB taxonomy): domain Bacteria; phylum Pseudomonadota; class Gammaproteobacteria; order Pseudomonadales; family Pseudohongiellaceae; genus UBA9145. The sequence goes on along the minus strand of NVUL01000012.1, from coordinate 9,130 downwards.
AAAAGGATTTCAGACTAATGAGTTTGGCCAGCTCCCTCTTTTCTTTTCGTAGTTTTCGCTCTCGTCTGATCGTCTTTCTGCTCGGCTTGCTGGTTCCTGTGCTCGGTGGAATCTTTTACTACGTTAACGCTAACAACACCGAATATACCGAAGAGACCATTAACAGTTATTTGGAACTGGGCGCCGATGTATTCGACTACACCAGAGAACAACAAGCGCTGACCCTGCAAGCCATTACTAACAGCCTTACTTGGGATTTTGGATTCCGCACCGCCTATGCGGCTAACGATCCCGCTACATTATTCGATGCTGCGCTCAACGTGATGGATCGATCATTTAACAGCGCCGATATGTTGCTGATAATCGACCTGGATGGGCAGGTCATCATTGATACCGAAACTCAGGGTATGGACTCGCTAGTGGGGCCTTGGCTACAGTTGCTGAATGCCGCCGATGCGGACGAAGAGGGTCACGCAGAAATGATCATCGCCATCGATGGTCTTCCCTTTCAGGTGATTGCCTTGCCTCTTTATCTACCACGACAGGTAGCCTGGATAGTGGGTGGCTTCGCCTTGGATCAAGAATTTGTGGACAGAGTAAAAGAGACCACGCTGTCTGACGTGAGCATCGTAAAATTGGAGACAGAGAATGGCTCAGATAGGAGCGGTCTCGAGGTAATTGTTTCGACCCTGACAGCTGGCGATCAGTCAGCGCTCGCGCAGCAGATGCAGTTCGATGAGTCGCAATTAACCAAGCTACAGAGAATCAGCGCTACATCACAAGACTATACGTCATTGCTCCGCCGTCTCTACGGTGAAGCGGATGATGCAATGCAAGTTTTTGCTGTGATCCAGCGCTCCTACGATGAGAATAGCGAGAACGTCGTTCAGTTCAGGTCGTTGCTTATTCAGTTCTATCTGCTCGTGCTCGTGGTTAGCCTATTGGCCGTCCTCTTCCTGGCACGTTCGATTACCACACCCTTATCTAAGCTAGTTGGCGTAGTGAAAAAGATTGAGGAAGGGGACTACGGTAGATCAGTCGCAGTCGAGTCCCGAGATGAGATTGGCGAGCTTGCCGATTCTGTTAACTCGATGGCTCGCGGTCTTGCCGAGAAGGAAAAAGTTCGCGACCTGCTGGGTAAGGTCGTCTCTCATCAGATAGCCGAGCAGCTACTCAATAACCCGATCGAGCTCGGCGGTGAGGAACGCGTTGCAACGATCCTCTTTTCTGATATCCGCGGCTTTACCACGTTCTGCGAAGGCCTGCCTCCGAAGGAGGTGCTAAAGGCGTTGAATATAGTGCTCAGCACTATCAGTGACATCGTGGAGTCTCATCAGGGAGTCGTGGACAAATACAACGGCGATGCAGTGATGGCCTTATTCGGAGTGCCGATTAAGGGAACAACTGACACCGCCAATGCAATGAGCGCGCTACTGGAGATAATAGCTGCATTGGAGAAAATGGATTCGGGTCTGTCAGCCTGCGTAGGGATAAATACAGGACTCGTGGTTGCTGGCAACCTCGGCTCCAGCAATCGGATGAATTATTCCGTTATTGGCGACACCGTGAACCTATCCGCGCGACTGGAGAGCCTTACGCGGCTCTATAATGTTTCGAATATCGTCAGTGAGGCGAGCAGAGACGACGCGCCAAATTTTGCCTACCGTGAACTCGATTTAGTCTGCGTTGCTGGTAAGTCGCAGTCGGTTCGCATCTTCGAATTACTTGGCATCGAGCACGAATTGAGTAGTTCGAAAAGGTCGGAAGTTGTCGCTTTCTCGGAAGCACTTAAAGAGTATAGATCGCAAAATTGGGATGATGCAGAACAACAGTTTTCGTGCTTGCAAATAAAATGCGACAATACCCAGCTCTATCAGGTGTTTCTGGATAGGATAGAAAAGTTTAAGAAAAATCCGCCGGAGCCAGATTGGCAGGGCGAATTCATTTTTGGAAGTAAGTAGGGACGCAAGTAAATCTAACAGTGCTAGGCATGATAGCTACTGCGCCTAGATAAACGTGAACACAATTGGAATCCACAATGAAATTGATTAAACCCTTTCGGGGTCTTCGCCCGAGCAGAGAGCTTGCAGTCAAAGTTGCCTCTCATCCCTACGATGTCCTCAATAGAGAAGAGGCCTTTGAACTTGCTAAGGATAATCCCCTTAGCTTCCTGCACATCAACAAGCCAGAAGTGGATATGGACGCATCAGTAGATGTGCACGATCAATCGGTATATGACAAGGGCAGGGAAAACCTAGATCGCTTTCAAGCAGAGGGCACGCTAAAGCAAGACAGCGAAGAGAGGCTGTATGTGTACAAGCAAGTCATGGGGGCGCACGAACAGGTGGGTCTTGTCGCCGCTGCCTCGGTCGAAGCTTACGAGAACAACCTGATCAAGAAGCATGAGTTCACGCGCCCAGTGAAAGAAGACGACAGGGTCAATCATATGGTCGCGTTGGACGCACAGGTCGGCCCCGTATTTCTAACCTATAAGGCCCATGCCGAAGTGGATGCGTTAATCGCCAAGGTTATGACTACGGATGCAGAGTACGATTTCGAGGCGGAAGACGGCACTCGACATGTATTCTGGGTTGTCGAAGATGTAACGCTATCTGCTGACATCGAAACTGCATTTTCCGAGATCAAGTATCTTTATGTCGCGGATGGTCATCACCGATCTGCGGCTGCCTCGCGGGTGAAGCATCTGCGTCAGAAGCAGAACCCCGATCACACGGGCGATGAATCTTATAACTATTTTCTCGTCGTGCTCTTCCCCGACAATCAAATGCAGATTCTTGATTACAACAGGATCGTGAAAGATTTGCGCGGTGCCGATAGCGCAACATTTTTGGAGAAGCTCAGTACAAATTTCGATATTCAGAAGACAGATCTGCAGGCCGCGAAGCCGAGTTCTGCTAGAGATTTTGCGCTCTATCTAGATAAGCAATGGTACAAGTTGAAAAGTAATGACAACCTAACTTCGCAAATCGATGAAGCGAATCCGGTGAGTAGCTTAGATGTGAGCATATTGCAGGACTACGTGTTCACGCCGTTACTCGACATTGTAGACCAGCGTATCGACAAGCGCGTGGACTTTGTGGGGGGAATAAGAGGTTTGGCGGAGTTAGAGAGACGAGTCGATACAGGGGGCTGGGCGGCTGCATTTGCTCTATACCCAACTTCTATCGAAAGCCTGATGTCTATCGCCGATGCAGACGAGGTGATGCCGCCTAAGTCTACTTGGTTTGAACCCAAGCTGAAGAGCGGGCTCGTAGTTCACAAACTCGATTAGTAAATTCTAGGCCTTCGTAGGACGGCAATTCACTGTGCACAGCTCAGTATTCTGTAGCGGCAGGCTGTCCTTCAAGACTGTGCTTCTGAATTTTGAGCGTATGCAGACATAATGCATGAACGTCTCGCTTAGTTTCTGTGTGGTGTCGTTTAGAAGCTTCATAGTTTCCTCTGTTTTGAAGTTGTCTTGCTCTCTTGCCTATTAAACGTTCAAAGTCCTTAAAAGGTTTACACCAAGCTGCAACAATAAATGTCCAGCCTCACAAACAGAAACAGGGCCCATGAATACATCACGGGCCCCTGATCCTTGCTGATTAATAAGCTGCCCACATTCAATTAGGCGGCGTTTTGCTTGTTTACATCGATAAGCGCGGCTTGTTCATTGCCGATGGCGATCTTCTTAGGCTTCATGGCCTCAGGAATCTCACGTACCAGGTCGATGTAGAGTAGGCCGTGTGCTATGCGGGCACCAGTAACCTCTACGTGGTCTGCCAGTTGAAAGCGTCGCTCGAAATTGCGTGCTGCGATGCCCTGGTGCAGGTAGTTGCGGCCAGTAGCCTCATCGCCGGCCTTCTGGCCAGCCACCGTCAACGTTCCCTTCTCAGTCTGGATGTCCAGTTCCGCTTCCTGAAAGCCGGCAACTGCCATCGTAATTTGGTATTTGTCCGTCTCTATCAACTCGATGTTGTAGGGGGGGTAGCTCGTCTGACTAGCTTCGCCGCGATTTACGGAGTCCAGTAGCGAAGATAGGTGGTCAAAGCCCACGGTGGAGCGGTATAGGGGTGAAAAATCTAATGTACGCATAGTCATATCCTTCCTTTTAAGCAATATGTGATTAAAGTTTGATTGCCCATCGAATCGATCGGGCGGCGTGCGAACCTCTCTTGAGCACTCGCTACAGTTTTTAATATGGGGGTGGGGCTAGATGTTTCAAGTCGAGCAGGGCTCGCTGGAGGCTCTCAATCTCTCCAATAAGCAGGTTTAATCGCTTACCAAATGAGTAGGATGCGTTCTCTCTTGAGTCGAGTGGCGGCTGGAAATAGCGTCAGCTCTATGTAGCTTCGTGGGGATTGTATAAATAATTAACATATATAAAACAAATAGATATACTCTAAAAGAGATCTAAAATACGAAGTAAATTCAGTAGGCCTTTAATGTAATCTTATTAGAAAAATTTTCATGAATGCTATAAAAGCACCAAAAATGGCGAATGTTTCGTGCTGTGGAGGAGGCTGACTGTGTGAGACCAGTTTCGAGGAAAGACAGTGCGTTTTAGCAGGGGCTGTTTTAGTCCATAGCGGACGATGCAGGGTTTCGCGATGCGGACTGTCAGCTGGGGTTAAAGGAGATCTAACAAATGCGGGGTAAGCCACGGAAGAACTGATTCTCGGGGCCTGGGCTAGATAATCTAAATCAGTGGGAGATGCAACGACGCTTAGGCGAACAAAACCGTGCTCCTGCTGTTGCATTGAGGCAGGTGCGTATTCAACGTAGCTGTATTTCTACCGCCGCTTCTACGGCGTTCTCGAAAAGCCGAGTCTGAAGGTCGAGCCATTGGTTGGCGCGCCCCCCAGACTCGAGAGCTTTAAAAATAACTTTTAAAAACAATTAGTTAACTATGTTAACTAATTTTTATATTACAAATAGATCCATAAAATCATTCACCGCTGTCTGCTCTAGAGCCTTCTGATCCTTGCACAGTTCGAAGATCTTGGCGCTGCGCTTGGCTGGGAAGCGCGTGGCTAGATTAGCCTTGAACTTTTCCTCTAGAAGCGGAATGCCTTCTTCGCGGCGGCGACGATGGCCTACAGGGTAGTTGATTTCCACCTGTTCGGTGCTGCTGCCGTCCTTGAAGAAGACCTGCAGTGCATTAGCGATAGAGCGCTTCTCAGGCTCCAGGTACTCTTTCGTGTAGGTGGGATTCTCGTGTATCTCCATCTTCTCGCGCAGTTCATCGATTATCGGGTTGGCCGCGTGAAAACTGTCCTCATAGTCCTCAGCCACCAAATTGCCGAAGGCGAGGGGCACAGCAGTCATATACTGCAAGCAATGATCACGGTCGGCAGGATTATTCAGCGGCCCACTCTTGCTGATGATGCGTATCGCAGACTCATGCGTGTGGATCACGATCTTCTCGATCTCCTGCAGGCGGTCTTTTACTTGGCCGTGTAGCTGAACCGCGGCTTCGGCTGCAGTCTGGGAATGGAACTCGGCAGGGAAGGATATCTTAAATAAGATATTTTCCATTACATAACTCTCATAAGTTCTTGTAAATTCGAAGGGTTTACCCTTAAAAGAAACGTCATAAAAGCCCCAGGTAGGCGCGGTGAGCACGCTCGGATAGCCGATCTCTCCGCGCATCGTGAAGTCTGCCAGACGTACAGCGCGTGAGGTCGCGTCGCCTGCTGCCCACGACTTGCGTGGCCCAGCATTCGGCGAATGCCTGTAGGTGCGCAGGCTAGAGCCATCCAGCCAGGCCTGAGAGAGGGCATCGATGATCTGTTCGCGAGTACCGCCCAGCATCTGTGTAGCCACCGCCGTCGATGCCACACGTACCAGTAGAACATGGCAGAGACCAACGCGATTGAAGCTGTTCTCCAATGCCAAAACCCCTTGTATTTCATGGGCTTTGATCATTGCGGTCAACACATCGTGCATGGTGAGAGGTGGCTTGCCTGCGGCAACATTCTGCTGAGAGAGGAAGTCGGCGACTGCGAGAATAGCGCCCAAGTTATCAGACGGATGGCCCCATTCGGCTGCTAACCAAGTGTCGTTATAGTCCAGCCAGCGCACGATGCAGCCTATATCCCAGGCAGCCTTGACTGGATCTAATCTAAATTGAGTTCCCGGAACGCGTGCGCCATTAGGAACCACAGTGCCTTCGACGAGCGGTCCGAGTAATTTGGTGCACTCAGGAAAGCGCAGGGCGAGTAGGCCACAGCCAAGGGTATCCATCAGGCAATTGCGAGCCGTATCGTAGGCCTCATCGGAATTGATTTCATAGTCACAGATGTAATCTGCGATGTCGACGAGTACCTGATCGGGCTCAGGGCGGGTATTGAGTTCTACATTGTTAGACACTTAAAATTCCTTGTAAATCAAATAAATAAATAGTTTATATAATGTGAATACGCTGCTAGCGATCCGCTATATTGACCCATTCGCTGGTCTCTGGGCCGGTGTAGTCGGCACTAGGACGGATAATCCTGTTGTTGGAGCGCTGCTCCTTAATGTGGGCCGCCCAGCCTGTGAGCCTGGACATCACGAAAATTGGGGTAAACAGCTTCGTCGGTATGCCCATGAAGTGGTAGGCGGACGCATGGAAGAAATCGGCGTTGCAGAACAGCTTCTTCTCACGCCACATAACCTCCTCGCAACGCACGGATACCGGATAGAGCACAGTATCGCCGGCATCAGCGGCCAGTTTTTCAGCCCACAGCTTGATGATGGTATTGCGTGGGTCTGACTCGCTGTAGATCGCATGCCCGAAGCCCATGATCTTGTCCTTGCGCGCCAGCATCGCCATGATCTCGCGCTCGGCCTCGTCCGCGCTAGTCCAATTCTCGATCATATCCATGGCTGCCTCGTTGGCTCCGCCATGCAGTGGCCCGCGCAGCGTGCCGATTGCGCCGGTTATGCAGGAATGCATATCAGATAGGGTCGAGGCGCACACCCTGGCGCTAAAGGTAGAAGCATTGAATTCATGCTCGGCGTAAAGAATTAGAGATACGTTCATCACCTGTGTAAACAGCTCATTGGGTGCTTCGCCGCTCAGCATGTGCAGGAAGTGGCCGCCTATAGAGTCGTCATCCAGCGCTGTTTCGATGCGCTTTCCTTCATGGGAGAAGGCGTACCAATAGCAGATGATAGAAGGGAAGGCCGCGAGTAGGCGGTCTATCACCTCATCCTGCTGGGAAAAGTCCTTTTCCATCTCGAGATTGCCTAACATCGAGCATCCCGTACGCATCACATCCATAGGATGTGCGCTGGCTGGGATGCGCTCTAAAACATCTTTCAACTCTTGAGGTAAGTCTCTTAGTGATTTGATTTTATTAATGTAATCATTAAGTTCTGATTGGGTCGGGAGGCGTCCCTTCAGCAACAGATAGGCGACCTCTTCGAACTTCGCGTTCTCCGCCAGCACGCTGATATCGTAGCCACGGTAGGTAAGGCCAGTACCGGTCTTGCCCACTGTGCATAGGGCCGTCTCGCCGGCAACTTGTCCGCGTAAACCTGCGCCGCCCAGTTTCTTTTCTGCCATTCTTGTTCTCCAATTCGATTAATCAGATTGATTCTGTGTGTGTAGATAGGTTCTCTCTTACTTTGCTGGGGCGTCTTTCGGCGCTGTCGTCAGCATCTAAGCAATTGTGGGTTTAACTACTGCTCATTACCATTTGAATTTGTTAAGAAAAATTCTATTTCTCGCTGTCAAACAAAGCATCTAACTTCTGCTCATAGCCATGATATCCAAGCACTTCGTAGAGTTGATCCCGGGATTGCATCTTGTCGATGCAGGCCTTCTGGTCGCCATTGATAGCAATGGTTTGGTACACATCCAGCGCAGCCTTGCTCATCGCGCGRAAGGCACTAAGCGGGTACAACACCATAGCGACGCCATTCTCGGCCAATTCCTCGCAGTTAAACAGTGGCGTAGCTCCGAATTCGGTGATATTAGCAAGCACAGGCACCTTCACTGCCTCAACAAACTGGCGGTACTGATCTAATTCCAGCATTGCCTCCGGAAAGATCGCATCGGCGCCAGCCTCGACACAGGCTACGGCCCTCTCAATAGCCGAATCCATGCCCTCCACGGCAAGCGCGTCAGTCCTGGCCATGATAACGAAGTCACTATCTGTCTTCGCATCAACAGCGGCCTTCACGCGGTCCGCCATCTCCAGCTTACTCACGATCGCCTTGTTCGGACGATGCCCGCAGCGTTTCTGCGAGACCTGGTCCTCGATATGAACCGCTGCAGCACCAGCGCGCTCCATGCTCTTGATAGTACGGGCAATATTGAATGCACCACCCCAGCCAGTGTCGATATCGACCAGCAAGGGCAGGTCGGTGGCATTGCAGATGCGCTCTACGTCATGAATCACGTCGTTGAGGCTGGTAATGCCAAGGTCTGGAAGGCCATAGGACGCGTTCGCGACGCCACCGCCAGACAGATAAATCGCCTTATGGCCGGAATCCTCGGCCAACATGGCGCAGTAAGCATTAATAGTGCCCACAATTTGCAGCGGGTGGTTTTCTTCCAGAGCCTTCCTGAATTTGGCTCCAGGGGACAAAGAACTCATGTGTTACTCCTTGTTGGTGGTTGTTGCTGTTTGTTTTTACGTTTAAATAATTGCTTTTGATTAGTGCGCTATCTCATTGATTAAATTGGCTGATCAGTGCTTTTTTGGCTCCCAATATATGCCGCCGCATCAACAACTCTGCTAATTCACCATCTTTATTCTCCAGCGCATCCACAATCTGGTGGTGCTCTTTAAAGGCGCGCCGAGGGCGAGAGGGTCCGCGGCTGGTTTGGCGGCGATAAAGGCGTAATAAATGGTACAGCTCTTCGCATAACAGGTTGAATAAGCGGGTGTTTCCACTCATTTGGACAATCAAGTAATGAAAGTCTAAATCGCCTTCTTTTTGATAATAAAGCCGGCCATCTTCAGAAAGAATCTGTTGTTCATGATCTGCCAGCAGTTGCCTTAGTTTAAGGCAGTCCTCAGCACTGGCTTTTTCCGCAGCCAATCGACAGGCCAAGCCCTCCAATGATTCTCTAATCTCATATATTTCAACGGCTTGTTCCTGGTTAAGAGAAACAACCTTAGCCCCGGAATTCGGC
>NVUL01000011.1 GCA_002401885.1 SAR86 cluster bacterium | reverse complement strand
CTAGGGTTCTCATCGGTATTGAGTGCATTGGCAAGTAGCGAATAAGACCAGGCGCTGTCGAGATCGGCTACATTTTGCTGATTGATCTGCGTTAAAGGCGAGAAACCTGTGCCCGACAGATTGCCGCGATACTGAGTCCATTCGCTTCCCGAGGAGAGTGCGTCTGGGCCTTGCGCGAAGATTGGGGTAAAAAGTACGGCGCTGAGCAAGCCGCCAAATAGAGCTATAGTTTGCGAAGTTCGCATTTGGTCTCCTTGTTTCTTGGGATGCTTTCTAAGGGCGTTGGCCAAGATGTAAGGCTATCGAGTCTACTTGAATCTACCCAGTGTATCCAAGTGGTGCAACACAATGGTTTCGTAAATCTGCCTAAACGTGTAATCTTTCGCCTGCTTTTCGCTTCGTATCAATTCGATTGATCTAGCTGCCAACCACTTTTAGAAATCTACAGACAGGAATTATCATCAAAAATGAGTCAACTTTTCCGACCGCTTAGCTTTAGCCGCGGCCCAGCCATGAAGAACCGATTCATGTTGGCGCCTCTAACTAACACACAGAGCCATGAGGATGGCGTGCTATCGGACGAGGAGTTTAGGTGGCTCACCATGCGCGCCGAAGGCGGATTCGGCCTCACCATGACCTGTGCTGCACACGTGCAGGCAGTCGGTCAGGGTTTTCCGGGGCAGCTTGGAGTGTTCTCGGACGCGCACATTGAAGGTTTGAGTCATCTAGCTGCAACGATCAAGGCTCACGACAGTATAGCGATCTGTCAGCTTCATCATGCCGGCATGCGTTCGCCGAGTGAGTTGATTGGTGCGGACCCTGTCAGTCCTTCCGGGGATGAGAAGACTGGCGCGCGGGCGCTGAGCTTGGTGGAAGTTGAGCAGTTAGTTGCTGATTTTATCGCGGCAGCGGTCCGCTCAGAGAAGGCTGGATTCGATGGTATCGAGATTCATGGTGCCCATAGTTATATTCTCTGTCAGTTTCTGAGTAGCGAAAACAATCAACGGGACGACCGCTATGGAGGCCCTCTCGAGAACAGGAGCCGTATCTTCTTCGAAATACTCGATGGTATTCGTGAGCGATGTAGAGATGATTTTATGGTTGGCGTGCGTTTGTCTCCCGAGCGTTTTGGCTTGGTGCTCAGCGAAGTGCAAACCGTGGCACAGCAGCTGATGAGCACTGGCCAGATCGATTTTCTGGACATGTCGCTCTGGGACGTCTTCAAAGAGCCGAATGAAGAAGCCATGCAGGGCAAGACTCTCATGTCCTATTTTACCGAGCTGGACCGAGGTAAGGTTCGACTAGGCGTTGCAGGCAAGATTCTTACACCCGAGGAGGCTGAAAAGGCTTTGGCGGCAGGCGCAGATTGGGTCATGTTAGGGCGAGCGGCAATCTTGCATCATGACTTTCCCAATCGCTATCAGGAAGATCCGAGCTTCATGCCGGTAAAAAACCCAGTAGCACGTAGCCACCTCGTAGATGAAGGGCTTTCGGACAAGTTCATCACCTACATGCAAAGCTGGGAAGGCTTCGTTGCTAAGGAGTAGCACCCAAGCGCGCGGGCGCCCGTAGATTGGTATTCAAATCGTTGCGTAAATGCTAGGGTATCTCTGAATAATTCCATGGTTGCGAGTCTGAATTGTTCAGAGCTACTCTAAGTTCTAGGCAATTAGCGGAGGCGAATTTTCTATGTCCTCGATCATTTACCCAGTAACTAACCTCGCCGCTGTCGAGCAGATAAATATTGTCAGCGGTAAGGGAGTCTATGTCTTCGACGACGCAGGCAATCAGTATCTAGAAGGCTTGTCAGGACTCTGGTGCTCCGCCCTCGGCTACGGCAATGAAGAGCTCATTGCCGCTATCAACTCTCAGCTCATAACCCTCTCCTACAGTCACCTCTTCGGCGGTCGCACCCATCCTGTTGTAATGGAATTGGCCGACAAGCTCGCCGCGATGGTGCCGATCCCAGATGCCAGAATCTTCTTCAGTAACTCGGGTAGCGAGGCGAACGATTCGCAGATAAAAATGCTGCGTTACTACAGCAATGCCATCGGCAAGCCTCAAAAGAAGAAAATCATCGCATTAGACCGAGGCTATCACGGCGTGACCGTCGCCGCCGCTGCCCTTACTGGGCTGCCTGTGATGCACAGCCACTTCGATCTGCCGGTAGATGCGCTCGGTATTCTTCGAGCGGATTGTCCACACTACTACCGCGGCAAGGTAGGCGATGAGTCGGAAGATGAATTTGTTTCCCGTCTATTAATAAACCTAGAGCAGATAATTTTCGAAGAAGGTGCAGACACGATAGCCGCCTTCATTGCCGAACCACTAATGGGTGCCGGTGGCGTGATCGTGCCGCCGGAAGGTTACTTGCCTAAGGTGCAAGCCTTGTTGAGAGAGCACGATATCTTCCTCTGGGCCGATGAGGTGATCTGCGGATTCGGTAGAACGGGAAATGATTTCGGCTCGACGACGATGGGTATACAGCCAGACCTCATGAGCTTAGCGAAACAACTGTCGTCAGCCTACATTCCAATTAGCGCGGCGGTTATTCCTGGGAAAATGTATGAGGCGATGGTCGAGCAGAGTGCGGAGGTTGGCGTTTTTGGGCATGGTTATACTTACACCGGTCACCCAGTCGCTTGTGCTGCCGCTCTAAAAGCCTTGGAGATTTATGAGCGTGACGGCCTATTCGCTAGAGCAGCGAAAATGGGCGCGCAGTTGCAATCCCGACTGCAGGAGTATGCAGGTCACGAGTTAGTGGGTGAGGTGCGGGGCAAGGGTCTCATTGGAGCGGTCGAGTTGGTGGCCAATAAAGAAACTGGTCAGGCATTTAGCGACGGTCGGGTGGGCGCGTTCGCACAGCGAGCTTGCCAGGATGCTGGCTTGCTGCTGCGTGTGGTTAGCGGGAGCTCTGTAGCTTTTTGTCCACCACTCATCATCGAAGAAGAACAGATTGATGAGATGGCTGAGAAATTTGGTCGGGCGCTAACAGCAACACTCGAATATGCGAAGAAAAAGAAATTAATAGAATAAGTTTGTTGTTTTTGAAACGTCTTAATCATGTGAACAGAATAATAAAATAGGATACAAAACATGAAGAATCTTAGCAGCGTCTTTCTCGTCTCCGCTCTAATCATCTTGCTGGCTGCGTGCCAGCCCGAACAGGAAGCTTCATCTGCATCAGCAGATAAAATCACCGCAGATTTAATATTGAGCAATGGAAAGATCGTTTCTGTCGATGAGGCGTTCAGCATTCACGATACGATCGTAGTGAGCGAAGGTCGAATCGTCGAGCTCGGTGATGCTTCGCTGCTAGATAAGTATGATGCTGCTACCGTGCGCGATCTTGGAGGTAAAACGCTTATCCCCGGCTTCATCGATTCGCATACACATATCCGCGGTAGACCGCAGCGCTATATTGAATTGAGCGAAGTATCCTCGATTGCTGAGATGCAAGACCTTATTCGCGCGAAGGCTGCTGAATTGGGCGAGGGGGAGTGGATTACCGGCTATGGTTGGTCGGAGGATGAGCTAGCCGAAGGACGCAAGCCGCTGCGCGGTGATCTAGACATCGCCGCCCCAAACAATCCCATAACCTTTACGCGAGCGGGAGGCCATAGTGCGGTTGTTAGTACATCGGCTCTAGAGCTGGCCAATATTACCGACGAGACACCCGATCCCGAAGGTGGCGTATTCGAACGGGATGAGAATGGCGTGGCTAACGGGATTATTCGCGAACGGCAGGGCATCGTCGGTCGCCTGGTGCCAGATTCCACCTATGATGAATTAATCGCAAGCCTCGAAATTAACTTAGGTGACCTGCTTGCTAAAGGAATCACCAGCATTACTGACGCCTCGAAGCGCCCGGGGGAATACGCAATGTGGGAAGAACTCTATGCCAAGCCCGGCGTGAAGTTGCCGCGTTCCGCAATACAATTTCAGTGGTTCGACCCGGAAGGTATTGCCGACGTTAAAGCGAGAGTCGGTGATGGCAACGAGTTTCTGAAGATTGGCCCCATCAAGGTATTTGCCGATGGAGGCTTTACCGGTCCAGCTGCGTTTACCAAGGAGCCGTATCTGAATCAAGGCGACTACCGTGGTTACCTGAACATGCCAGAGGAAGAATTAGTCGCTCATATTAATGAGATTCACGACGCTGGATGGCAGATGGGTATTCATGCGATCGGCGATGCGGCCATCGAGCTAGTAGTCGATACTCTTGCCGATGCGCTCACCAGAAATCCGCGGGAGGATCACCGCACCTATCTCAATCACTTCTCAATGCGTCCATCCGATGAAACGATGGAGAAAATGGCGGAGCATGGCATTCATATTACGCAGCAGCCGAACTTCACCTATACCTTAGAGGGACGTTACGTAGCGAATCTTGACGGCTGGCGTCTCGAGCACAACAATCCTGTGCGTTCGCCGATGGACCACGGTATCCATGTCGCCATTTCCAGCGACATCTTGCCCATAGGTCCGTTGGTTGGTATCTATGCGGCTGTCACTAGGAAGGGAATGAGCGGCAGAGTGTTCGGAACAGATGAGGCTATCACTATCCAAGAAGCGATTCAGGGCTACACGATCAAAGGTGCTTTTCTCGGTTTTGAAGAAGACCTGAAGGGTTCGCTTGAACCTGGCAAGCTCGCCGATATGATCGTGCTCTCTAGCGATATTTTGACTATCGATCCGGAAGAGATCATGGATATAGAGATCGAACAGACCTACGTGGGCGGAGAGCTGGTCTATCAGAATTAGAACGGCGCTGTAACTTATAACTATAAGTATAGGGAGTTTCGAATGAACATAAAAATCCTAAGTAAAACAGCTTTGGTGCTGGCTTTTGTATTCATCGCGCCGTTGCTCGCGGCGCAGTCTGGAGATATTCCACGCACTGAACACGGCGTGCCAGATTTTCAAGGCACCTATACCTTCCGAACACTTACGCCACTGAATAGGCCTCCCGAACTCGCCGACAAAGCGACGCTCACTGCCGAGGAGGCTGCCGAGTGGGCCTCATTTGAGAATAGACGACAGAATCGAGATTTGATCATCGATTCGGTAGGCGGCGCGGGTTACCCACCGGGCGTGATCTCCTATAACGAATTCTGGTATGAGCGTGGCGTCGAAACGATCGCAGATCGAAGAACGTCTCTAGTCTACGATCCGCCCAATGGCCGGGTTCCTGAGCTCAACGCAAAAGGGAGAGAGCGCAGCGCCGAAATCTCTGAGATGCGAAGACTCAGCGAGGGGCCAGAGGCGAGAACGCTAAACGATCGCTGTATGATGAATGCTCGAACCGGTCCGCCGATGATATCGGGTTCTTACAACAACAATATGCAACTGGTGCAGACGAAGGATCATGTCATGATCCTGAGCGAGATGATTCATCACGCGCGCATCATTCGCTTCGACGATGAGCACCATACCAAGCAGTTGAAATGGGAAGGAGACTCGATTGCACACTGGGACGGCGACACACTAGTAATTAATACGCAGAACTACTACTACTCTATTGGTTGGAGAAATACTTCGCAGGCATTGAAGGTAGAAGAGCGCTTCAGATGGATCGATGAGAACACGCTAGATTATGATTTCACCGTTGAAGATACTAATACCTGGGATGCATCATGGTCGGCCCGATTGCCGATGCGCCGCATAGAAGATCCAATCTACGAGTACGCCTGCCATGAGGGAAATCACGGGCTGGCAGGAATCCTAGCTGGTTGGAGACGCTACGAATCCATGGGCATGAACGGAGATGGCACACCGAAGGACGATTAGTGGAGAAATGCTTGATTTCACGAAATGGTCTTTATGTAATTTCCAGGAAGGTTGAGATTTGGAGGGACGTTAGTTGCCAGTATTACTTTCAAGCGAGAAATGGGTGCTAGAGTGAGCGTAGTGTCCTATTTTTTCGCGGATTTATTTTTCCGCGAGTGCTTTATCTCCAAAATTTATTTCTCAGAACGTCAGTTCTCTTCGGTTCTGAATTAGATAGATTAGATAAAGTAGAATCGCAAGGCTATCGAAAATGATGGCGCCTCTGGCAGTCTCCAAATAGTCACTTCCGTAGATCAGAATGAGACCTATGAATATGATCTTGGTGCCAGCGCCGAGAATTAATATTAGTGGTCTGGAATGCGGCTTGAACGCGCCGAAAATGAGCAACATGCCGACTATACCAATCAGAGCTCCCCAATTTCTCACCACAACATCAGCGATTGGCCCATCAATACTCGCCCCGAATAACATATTCAAACCATTTTCAGGAAATAGAAATGCTTGAAACATGCTGCAGGTGACTAAGCCGGTGATCAGCATGATCCACTTGATTTGAGTTGTGATAAAAGTCATAGCAAATCCTTATTTTTTTGTACTTTATTGTGTTGTGCCAACTGTCGATTTAAGTTGTCAGAAAAAGCCTTTCCGTCATCCTGTGAAGCTCGACCTATTCGATGAAATTCAGGCCCGGGCGGTTGGGCGCGTGCTTACTCTAGCCCACCAGCCACTCAGGTTTTTCAGCTCCTC
Organism: SAR86 cluster bacterium; assembly: GCA_002401885.1. Lineage (GTDB taxonomy): Bacteria > Pseudomonadota > Gammaproteobacteria > Pseudomonadales > Pseudohongiellaceae > UBA9145. Next base: position 43,748 of record NVUL01000011.1, on the reverse strand, counting down.
AGGAATTCTAATACCTAAGGCAGCCTTGGCCATGACAAAAGCGCACTGTGCCGTTATGTCGGCCACGCTGTAGTCGCCGCCTGCAATAAACTGTTTCCCGTTTAGCTCCTTATCCAGCCATTCCATGCGTGCCTTTACCGCTATTCTTTCCTGTTCCGCAACTTCTGGTATCTGGACGAATCGGTCTTTCCACATATCGGCCGTATGTCGAAATATACTGATAATTGGCAGAATGAATTCAAATTCCATGCGTCGCTGCCACATCTCGATCGTAGCCGATTCCAGAGCACCGTTTCCCATCAGCGAAGGGCTAGGGTGCATCTCCTCAAGGTATCGACATATGGCCATGGATTCGGCAATACAGCTGCCGTCCTCCAGTTCAAGAAGCGGCATTCTGCCTAGCGAGTTTTTCGCCAGATAGTCATCGGTTTGGTTTTCTCCTGTCATCATGTTCACAGGCACCATTGGGACATCGAGCCCTTTCTCAGCGAGAAATATTCGAACGCGACGAGCGTTGGGAGAAGCGGGTAGGTCGTAAAGTTTCAAGAGAGTCACCTCAAGGTAGGATATTTGTCCTCGACAATATCGGGCGAGGAATGGGTTAAGCAAAGGCTTAAGAATTGCATCAAGGATAACAACCTATCGCGACGAGGGGAATTCGTACTAAATCTGGTAAATATCTGCCTCTGCTTATCAAGCCATCCGTTGTAAGGTGGCTACTGACATTTCCGCAATGTTCTTGCTGCTAGCCCTGCAGATTTTGATGTAAGATAGTTTGATCAATATCCATCAAGGCAGGGAAATTCATGCTAATTAGACAAATACCCATTCGGAATGCCTTGAGTAACTACATGTATTTGCTTGCCTGTGAGGAGACCTTAGAGGCAATTGCTATTGATCCCTTGGATCATGCTCTGTGTTTAAAGGTTGCTGAAGAATTGGGATGGAGCATCAAGACAGTTGCTAATACTCATCACCACCACGATCACATTGGTGGCAATGAGCCAGTTATTGCAGCCACCGGTGCTGAATTGGTAGCCCATGTCGAGGCCATGCAGGCTATACCGAATGTGGATAGAGGTTTGCAAGCCGGTGATACATTGAAATGTGGTGAGCTGAACCTGAAAGTGATGGATACCCCAGGCCATACCATGAGCCATATCTGTTTGTATTTCTCTGGCGCCGAGTCAGAGAGCCCGGCTCTATTTTGTGGTGACACATTGTTCAATGCGGGAATAGGACGTTGCGATCTGGGTGGCGCGCCTGAGCTCATGCACCAAACATTCGTCGAACAAATTTTCCCGCTGGCGGATGACGTGCGTGTCTTCCCGGGACATGACTATATTGAGAATAATTTGGGATTCACACTGGACCGAGAGCCTGACAATCAATCAGCGCAATCATTGCGTGCTGAGTTTAAGGCGGGACTAAGCGCAGAAAGCTATGTCAGCACCATCGGTTTAGAACGAGAAATTAACGTTTTCTTTAGACTGGATCAAGCGCAGGTACGTACGGGAATTGCCGTGAGTTTGAATACGGATGAAAGAGAATTGGATGATCAATCAACTTTCGTTGGCCTTCGTCGACTACGAGACGAGTGGTAGTCACTAATTTAAGTTGTAATTTACTAAGCCATGATCTAGATCAATATTCTTGCGCGAATCCTTAATGTGCTGAGATTATGTGTAACACTTTGTTTCTTTATTTTTCCTATCCTGTAAGTATAATTCCTGACGCTAATTCAGTCTTATTGCAGAATTATTTTGTGTAAGGCTGGCAGTATAGCCGAGGTGAATTTTCGTCTAATTCTCACCAAAGCCGAAGTAGTATTAATAATGTAGTTCTATTAATTGGTTGCGTACATTGGCCTGTTCTCAGGTAGTTAAAAATACCTGACGTAACCTACGAAGTATTAATTTAGTATTTATTAATTGGTTACGGTAGTCCATATGATGAATCTTACAGCCGCTCAGGTGCTGAAGCGCGGCGTGGTCGCGCACAAAGAAGGAAATCTTCACGCAGCTGAACAGTTTTATCGAACTGTTTTACTCTCTGAGTCAAGGCATCTCGATACCCCCCACGATATAGATGTTATGGCTGAGGCGCATACCAACTTAGGAGTTACCCTGCAGCAGAGGGGAGACCGAGATGCCGCTATAGATAGCTTCAAACAAGCCGTCAAAATCAAGCCTGATTACACTGAAGTCTATTACGTGATGGGTCATGCCTTTCGAGATAAGGGTGATCTAAGAGCATCCATAAACTGTTACCAACAGGCTGTTCGTAACAGTCCTGATAACGCTGACGCCCTAAACAACTTAGGTGCTGCCCTGCAGCATAATGGAGAGCTAGAGGCCGCCATAGAGAGCTACAAACAGGCTTTGAAAATAAGTCCTGAGTTTGCCGAAGCGTACAACAATTTGGGCAGTTCGCTCCTAGAGAAAGGTGACCTAGACGCCGCGATCGACAGCTACAAAGAGGCTATAAAGATAAAGCCTAATTATGCGAACGCCTATAACAATATGGGGCATGCCTTTCATGATAAGGGTGACTTTGCAGCTTCGTTAGACTGTTACAAAAGCGCGCTAAAGATCGTACCTGATTCTGCTCAAGCTCATAACAATATGGGTAATGCATTAAGAGAAGTTGGAGAATACCAAGATGCCATTCAACACTTTGATTGTGTAGCATCGGAGTCTGACCCATCTAACCCTCTGTTCTGGCTTAATTCGAAAGCTCAATCCCTTGAATGCCTCTATATTCTGGGTCGTTATGCCGAGCTAAGAGAAAGGTTACACGTACTAGCTGAATCAGCGGACATCAATCTTCGCGTAGCCGGAGTCAGTGCCTTCGTCAACAATCAGCTAAAACTCGAAGATCCGTATCCCTTTTGTAAAAATCCCTTAGATTTCTTTCAAGCAGGAAACCTAAGTGACCACCTTCTTGACGTGAGTGGCTTTGTTGAAGGCCTAATGCTTGAGGCTGCAGAAGTAACACAATTGTGGGAGCCAAGACATGGAGTTACCAAATTTGGCTTCCAGACTGCGCCGACAATTTTTAAAGCCGGTAAGAACTGCGAGGCTCTTGAAAAAATACTTCGAAAGGAAATAGAGTCATATTATTCCAAATTTTCATCTGAAGATTGTGAGTATATAAAATCTTGGCCTAGTGAATATGATCTAAGAGGTTGGTATGTTCGGCTGATTAAAAATGGCCACCAACAATCACACAATCACCCGTCGGCTTGGCTAAGCGGCGTCATCTATCTAAAAACTATTGATGCGACAGATGCTAATGAAGGCGCGATTGAGTTAAGTCTTCAAGGCCATGATTTACCCATCTTGGATGATAACTACCCGCGTAAAATCCATCGTCCCAGTAGGGGTGATATTATTTTTTTCCCTTCCTCTCTTTACCACAAAACTATTCCTTTTAGCGAAGACACAGATAGATGCGTAATTGCCTTTGACTTATATCGTCACTTATAAGCACAGCCGAGCCGGGACTCATTAAGTGGTTAAGTTAATGAGTGTTTCTAATAGTTGCCTTGGTAGCATCAAATATTGCCTGTTTTTATGGCCAGGCCACCAACTCGTAGATTTGCACCTGTAACATTCGATGCCGCCGGGCTAGCAAGGAAGGTAGCTGCGTTTGCTACTTCCTGCGGAGTGCCTAATCGATTGAATTCTGAAACTGCTTCGACCCGCTTAGTTAAGTCGGGTTGATTGTTCTTCACCATTTCCCAGAACCCGCCCTCATGATAAATGGGCCCTGGCGACACAATATTCACTCGACATCGTCTTTGCCAAGTTAATTTTATTGTATCTGCATTAATGCTAATCTCGCTAGGCGGCGACAGCGTTCGCGGTTGTAATTAAACTAGCAAATTCTCATGCTATTACCATTAGGCAGGCAGTTTCGCTACAAAAAGAACTACAAACCGCAATCAATCAATGGAACTAGGCATGCGAAACAGAATAATCAGAATATGTACCACAGCGAGTTTGTTCTTTCTTGCTCCCGCCATTGTATTTTCTCAGGATGTTCAGAGCGAAGCGGAATTGGCGGATGGAGAAACACAATACCGGCTGTTTTGCGCTGAATGCCACGAAGGGGCCTTGCTAGAAGCCCCACGACGAGCGGCTTTTGAACTATACACTCCAAGACGAATTGTAGAGGCGCTTGAATCTGGCTCCATGGCAACTTCAGGTATGGCTATACCGCGCGAGCAAAAACGAAACATTGCCTACTTCCTTACCGGTGAACGATTCGATGAAACGCGCACAGGAAGCGTCAGTTTTAGCTGCGAATCAAGCTTGGCTGCAACGGCATCTCTAAGCCAGTCAGTGAGCTGGAACGGATGGGGTGGGGCGAATGGAAATACGCGCCATCAGGCAGATGAAAGGTTGCTCACTAAGAGCAATGTTGGGCAGCTAGAACTCAAATGGGCATTCGCGTTTCCAGATGCCACCAGATCGCGGTCACAGCCTGTAGTCACCCCCGAAGTTACTTTCATCGGTAGTCAGGAAGGGACCATCTATGCACTAGACAATTCAAATGGCTGCCCCTGGTGGACTTTCAGCGCCGATGCAGAAGTGCGCGGAGCAATTTATGTCGATGCTGATGAACAGGGTGTGCCTGAAACACTTTTGTTCGGAGATTTTGCGGGCAGTGCTTACTCGGTGAATGCGCAGACTGGCGAGCTAAATTGGAAAAAAGAAGTACATGATCACCCCCAGGCGACAATAACCGGTTCGGTGATCGCCCATGAGGACACGCTTATTGTACCCGTATCTTCACTGGAGGTTCTGCTAGCCGCTAGAGTGAATTATCCCTGCTGCTCGTTTCGTGGCGCGCTAGTTGCGCTAAGCATTGGTACTGGAGAGGAGTTGTGGCGTACCTATACAACCGATGAACCGCGCCCAACTATTTTGAGCACCGCTGGCATACAGCAGTACGGCCCATCAGGCGCTCCTATCTGGTCGAGTCCGACAATCGATGCGAAAAGAAATCTGGTTTATGCAGGTACTGGTGAGAATTATTCCTCGCCTGCAAATGGTTATAGCGATGCCGTGCTGGCTGTGGATTTGGCGACCGGAGAGATTGTTTGGGCGGCTCAACTTACCAAGGATGATGCTTGGAATGGTGCCTGCTCAAGAAGAACACCAAACTGCCCCGAGGAGGATGGGCCCGACTATGATATTGGAGCCTCTCCCATATTGGCGCTGGATGAGAACGGTCGTGAATTAATTTGGGTAGGTCAGAAGTCCGGCATGGTCTATGCCCTCGACCCGGCAAATGAAGGCGCGCTCGTGTGGGAACAACGCGCCGGAAGTGGTGGCACCATGGGTGGCATCCACTATGGCATGAGCACCAATGGGGAGAAGCTATTCGTCGGTGTTTCAGATTTGCCAACAAACAATCCCTACAATGTTGGAGCAGCGCATCCGGGCATCCATGCCCTGAAGCCCAGCACGGGGGAAGTTCTGTGGCGCAACGACTTGCCAGACAAATGCGAAGAGAGTCCATTCCTTTGCTGGCCAGGAATCTCTGCCGCGGTCAGTAGTACCGCCGATCTAGTATTTGCTGGCGGTCTAGACGGCATCTTGCGCGCTTTCGATGTCGACAATGGCAACATACTTTGGGAAACCAATACACGGCAAAGTTTCGGGACTCGAAATGGGATTGAAGCGAGGGGCGGTTCCATCGAATCAGATGGGCCAGTAATTATGAATGGTCAGGTTTTCATCACCTCGGGTTATGAGAAGTGGGCCGAGGCGCCGGGTAATGTGCTATTAGTTTATTCACTTGATGGAAACTAAGCTTGAGGTATACGCTCGACCCACAGCTATTTTGTAGTGTGGTATCAATCTTTTATTCGAATTTTTAGAGAAACTCTGTATGTACAACCTTTTTGCTTGCCGAAATAAACTTCGCGCCAGATCGATCTTCTCGAGCTTGCTTCTTTCGACAGCATCGCTGCTATTTTCTACGCAGGCGCTTGCCTATGAAATTGATCCAGATGCAACAATCTCTGATTCCCCAGCGACCTTATTAGGCGTCAATCACATCGGTCTATCGGTGAGAGATTTGGATACGTCGCTAGATTTTTATCAGAGGGCTTCGGGTTTTAAATTAATTAGCAGAGAAGTAGTTCGTAGCAATAGTGCAGCGGACAAACTATTTGGTTTTGAGGGAATAGAGTATGAGATAGCGGTGCTCGAAGCGCCGAATATGCTTTTCGAACTCACGGAATTTAGTCATAACCGAGACAAGCCGATCAGCAAGATGCCGGTGGAAGGCCCGGGTATGACTCATACCTGTTTTCAGTCACCATCACACTTGTCGGGATACGACAAATTCAAGCGCGCAGGAGCTGAGATGCTCAGTCGCGGCGATGGCCCTGTAGATCTATTGGGGGCGGGTGTGACTTATGCCTATGCCTACGATCCGGAAGGCAACATGATTGAGCTGGAGCAGCTTGATTTCAGTCGTTTAGGGGGAGACCCACGAAATCCTGAATGGATAGAACAAGGCTTAGACATGTGGATGACACAAGTTGCCTTGGTAACGCATGACATCGAGCGATTGACCGACTACTACTCAGAAATAATGGGCTTCAATCCTTATCGAACAGCTGATATCGCGGATCGAGTGACTTTCGATGATGCTACTGATGTGGATGATGTGGAGCTTAAAGTCATGTTCTTCAGGATGGCTCAGCGATCGAAAAGCATGGAGTTCTGGCAATATGATAACCCGGTAACGACTCAGTTTTTAGGCAATAGAGATAGCACAGCGCTTGGTTACTCCTATTCGATTGAGGTAGGCGACATCCAGGCTGAGTATGCGCGCATGTCCGATCTGGGAGTGGAATTTATCAGCGACCCAGTTCTGTTAGGGAGTTTCTGGCAGGTCTATGCAAACGATATCGATGGCAATGTTTTCTCTCTACGTCAGGCCGTAGATCCAGATTCTCCCTATTCGGTGCCTCAGCTGGAACGATAGCCAATACGGATAAATGGGTCTGCATAAAAATATCTAGTTTTCAAAACGCAGACCTATTGGGTCCTATTCTTTAGCTGTGCCGTCACCGTTCATGCCCATGGATTCGTAGCGGCGCCAGCCGGCAAGAATACCAGGCAGACCGTGATTGCCCTCATGGCAGGCGTACTCAAAAAGCGGGTCTTCGATTCGGCGCATCGGTAACCGCGCAGACCAACTTACGTCCCATGTTTCTGGATCTTGCATGGTGAAATCATAGTCCAGAGTATTCTCATCGATCCAGCTGAGTCGCTCCTCCAACTGCATGCTGGCGGAGGATCCTCTGCCGTTCTGGTTCTGATAGAAATGTTGAGTATGAATCACTAGAGTGTCGCCTTCCCAATGGGCGATGGAATCGCCACTCCATTTGAGCTGGCGCGTATGATGCTCACTATCGAGTCTGATGATGCGCGCACGGTGAATCATCTCGTTGACGATGACAATATGATCCTTAGTCTGTATGAGTTGCATATTGTTGTTGTAGGCACCCGATGTCATGGGCAGGCCTCCCATCTGTAAGCAGCGATCGGCCAGTGTTCGGCCCTCTGGACCAAGACTCAATCTTCTCATCTCAGCTATTTCCGCGCGACGTTTTTGACCGCTTGCATTCATAGCCGGCATTCTGCCATTGGGTGGGTCATAAACGAGGGAAGTCCTGCGGTCTGCGATGGTCTCTATGCCGCGCTCATACCAGAAATTGTTGTAGGAAATCACGCCCGGTGGATAGCCGGCACCCCCCACTGAATCGATAATGAGGTCGCGGTCCTGGCGACGATTCTCGAACTGCTGCCACTCTATGGCTTCCTCTACCGTCAAGACTTCTTTGTCCGCCAGCTCTGGAGGCCGATTCAGTGGCGTGAGAGTCCTGTAGGTATATGTGCCTTGAAAATCAGGTGTTCCAAACTCCGTACGCGGAATATCGGAAGACTGCGCAATAAGTGCGGGAGCAATCAACAGGCTGGCTAGGGCTAGATTCAATGCGGTTACAACTCGATGGTTCATTCGAACCTCCTTACTATTCTCTTATCGATAGTGAATTGTGAGCTGTTAATTAAACTACGCTGTTGTGGTAGTTTTACAAGGGGTGTGCGGTCTTAAAGATGGGGTCAGGAATCAAGACTTCGATTATTCCTTTATAATCAACGCCTGCTCTGGACTCTCCAGAAAGGAGAGTCCAGTACTGCTGTATTTTTAATTCGACGCCTAAAATTGCTTTGCAGGGCAAGAAGCTAAAAAGTCCCGGTTATCTTCAGCGACATCACCAAGCCCCGAATACTACAGCGCCTTTCGATTTCCTCCAGGATGCCGGCTGAGAGCCGTCCTACATAGCGAGTTCTATCGGAACACTGCTCAGGATTACCAACGTCGCGGGCATCCCAGCGCCAGCTGGTACCGCCGGGGCTTATCCATTCTGCAAAGAGTGACAGCCCCGGTTCGCCGTACAAGTCTAGTACATCATCTATATCAACGATCCTTGTGCCGCCATCAAAATTGTCTCTAATACTTGCACCCCAATTTAGGCTCAAGCGAGGAATATCATGGCGAAAACTCATGCTCGCTCTGCCGCGGCCATGATGTAACATGCGCCGATCCTGTCCAGTAAAAGGATCGGTAATCTCGGAATCCGACAAGCTTAGACTTGTAGATACCAGCAGATTTGGCATGTCGAACATGCGCATCCTAATGCTGCTATTCAGACTAATGCCGTACATCTTGCCATCGCCAATATTGCCATTGGCAGATAGCAGATTGTCTTCAGAGAGAGATACATCGAGGCGTTCGATCTTATCGCGATGATCGTGATAAAAAACGCGGCCGTCAATAACTCCAATATCATTTGGTAGTCGATACTCTGCATTGAAATTGTAACTCCAGTACCACTCCTGACGGATGTCGGAATTTCCCGCGGCTATGTTGGAGTCCTCATCATTACTATCAGTGTCCGCAACAAAATCGCTAAAGCGCAACTGTTCGACAATCTTCTCGATCGAACCGCGCAGCTGAATGCTTGGCGTCAGGTCGTAGCGCAGATCGACTTTCGGTTTGAGGAAATCAAAATCTCGCTTGTTAGACACGTCCCCTGACTGGGTAATTTCTGACTGCTCATATAGCAGCGTGCTTTCCAGAGATAGTCGCGGGCTGATGATCCAGTTGTGGATGAGGAAGGGTTCATAGCGAACTTCTTCCACGGTAGAGTTGGATCCTGGTACTGATACCTGTACCAGCCCGCCAAAGTCTGGCGAAGGAGTGCCGGCGGGATCTAGAGTTCCAAAAGCAAGATTAGAATCAAGAGTAGTAACGGCTCGCTCGATTCCAAATTCAATATCCTGTCCTTCTAAGATGCTCCTCGTGTAAGAGCTTCGAATTATTTCTTCTTCGGTCACACTTCCAGATTTAAGAAATAGGTTTTTTTCTTCTGTTCCATCGGGGAAGATTTCAAATCGTTCTCTAGTCCTGTCGCGGTTGTCCTGGTTAAGAACAAACAAAATCTTGAATCGGTCTCCATTGCCAAAGAACGTTTCATAGTCGCCGCCGATTTCCCAGTTGTCCTGCTCTCCGGGGATATCGTTACGTAGCCTCTCAAGTAAATTCGGTGAGACCGTCAAGTCGGTAGTATTGCGTCGGGTCTTGGTCGGATTGTCATTCTGAGAAAGGAGAACGTTGAGGCGAGCACTGGAGCGCTCGCTAAATTCATAGCCGAGGTTTGCCGTCAGGTCATAGCTGGTCTGTTTCGTGATGCTATCTTCGACCACTCGATCGTTTGCTGAAAAATCTCCTAGAATGCTGGTTTCCTCACTCTCTCTGTGACCGTATCTGGGTTCAGCAACCGCACTGAGTACGTATTCGAATCCCCCAATGCGGTTCGAGTAAGACAGATTCGCCCCAGGCGCAATATTGCCGTCCCGATTCCGATCTGCATTGATCTGATAGGACATGCTTGAGTTGGAGAGTTCCTCAAACAACACGACGTTAATTACCTGACCACTGCCACGCACGTCCAATTCACCAGATGTGCCACGAATAATCTGAATATAGTTCACCTGCTCGGTGGTAATTCTGCTCAGCACACCGCTGGTCTGGTTATTCTTTCCGGCTGTGCGCTTGCCATTTATCAGTATTTCGCTGGAACCGCTACCACTGCCGAAGCCACGTCCACCGCCACCACCACCGCCACCTCGGAATCCACCACTACTACTGGGGCCGCCGCCGGTAGTTGAGCCTACTCCGGGAATTCGATCGAGCATATCCTTTGCATTCACCGGTGCGTATTCTGCGAAGTAGCTGGCCGGGTAGGTCACAGTGGACTCATCTTCTGCGATCTGGGCAAGACTCTGGCTGGAGAAGAAGGCTGAATACAGTAGGCATAGAGATGTGAGGCAGCGTGTAAGAATTGTTGGCTTCATAGTAAAAACGGACCATTGGAGATAAATTAGAATGAGAATAAAATGGGGCAGCGTAATACTACAGTAGTTTGAACGAATTTAAGAAGAAATGGAGCCTCGGGGCAGACAAACTTTCCGGAGCAAGCAAACACAGCGGGGCTGGATGTAGCCTGAGTCCATAGGTTGATGATCAATCAAACAGCGGCGAAGGAGTTTAAGTCCTCAGCTTCATCCAACTATATCGATTTCACTTCGATCAAATGATTGAGGCACTCCTGAAGGTTGCTCATAACAGAGTAGTCGGTACTGAGGTTCTCCACCAATCCATTTACGTCGAATAGGATCCCAGCAAGTAGACTGCGATCGGGCAAAGTAAGCTCGAATACTATGGCCTAGAAAAACAAGATGAGTCTGACTAGAAATGGAAAGAACGGTGTTCTAGATATTCAAAACTGCTTCCATATCTGCATCCAGTTCTGGTTTCTTCGTTACTAGTGACACACCAATGAACAATACGAGCGAGACTATGAACGCGATCAGTCCGCCGAGTATGCCGTAGGGCAGCACTATACCTGCGAGCTGTACGATAAAGTTTATCAGCAAGGCTGAAACGATCGCGGCGACGGCGCCGAGGGCGGTCGCACCCTTCCAGTTTAATCCGATTGCTAGCACTGGGAATATAGAAGCGGCGAAGGTCGCCCAACCGAAGGCGCCGAGTATGGCTACCAGAGTGGCGTCCTGAAAGTGCGAATAGAGCGCGAAGCTAGCAGCAACGATAGCTAAAATTACCGTTACTACGCGAGCCCAGAATAGCTCGTTCTGTATAGCGTGTCCTTGAATAGCTTTAGGTATGTCGTGAATGATTGCAGCCGTACCTATATTGAGGAAGGCGTCAGACGTCGACATGATCGCAGCAAATAGGCCGGCAAAAACGATACCTGCGAGCAGTGGATTGGTAAATATTGAAAGGAAAAGAGAGGCGGCGTCGTCAGGAAGTGCTAGCGGTTCTATAACGCCATCGATGACAGCGGCGCGCATGATGACGCCGATGGAGACCCACAGCAGGGCGGCCATTACATAGCCGAGCAATGACATCGGTAGAATGCTGCGGTTGTCCGATATTTTTTTGTTCATCATCATCTTCGTTACCAGATGGGGTTGGCCTGCAAGTCCCAAGCCGAAGACGAAGAACCAGCCGAGTGAAGCCATGATGCCGGCGGCACCGAAGGGCATCATCGCCTCGCCGTCGTCGGCAAGAATTATCGAGGTTGCTTCCTGCATGCCGCCATCGAAGACTGACATGGCAGTCAATAGAATCAGAACTCCAGCGATCATCATGATCGCTCCCTGCACCACATCAGTGTAGACGGAGGCAATGATTCCGCCGGTGACGCAGTAGAAGATTAAGACTGTAGATGAAATGACCACGCAGGCAACGAGCCCTATATCCGCGAACATGGCAGTGCCAGAGAGAATCGCCTGCATCACTACGGCCATGGCCAAAATCTGTGTTGCTAGATAGCCCATTACCCCGAGAACAATTGCAATGGCAATGAGAAATCGAACCGCTTCACTGTTGTATCTTGCTGCAAGAACATCGGGAAGTGATATGCAATTGCGGACATCGGCGATCATGCGGATTCGTTTTGCTACGAGGAAGAATCCTAGCGCATAGCCCGTGGACGAGATGACGATCATCCAGAACGAACTCACGCCAATCGAATAGACCAACCCCGGCCCGCCTACAAATCCGAAGCCGCTCAGCGTTGAAGAGAATAGTGCGAGAGAAACGACTACCGGTCCCAGGCCTCTGCCAGCTATGAAGAAGTCGCTGGAATTTTTCGTGCGCCGCATAGCCCAGAGGCCGGTGCAGACACAAAAAACCATATAGATGATAACTGCGCCAATGATAATTTCCTGTCTATAGGCTTCCATGGAATTACTGCTCCGATTTTTCTGCGATTTTTTCTAGTAGTTGCTCGTACTTGCGCTCATCCTCGACGGTAAAGACAAATTTCCGAAAGCCTACGCTGTACAAGACTATCAGCGGAATCGCCCCCAACCAGGTGCCGTATACCTGCCAGGCCGTAGCCACCGGAAAGCCCATGAAATAGCGAGTGACCCCAGTCTCCAGAAAGGCCTGATGGCCAGAGTACATCTGCCACCAGACGAAGAGACTAAATAGCAGGGTGCCGCCCATATAGGCCCATAATTCTGGGCTGCGCCGCTCTTCGGCTATACCTAGGGCCGCGAGGCAGACGATTAGTACTAAGAGCAATGCCTGAAAGGCGAAGGCCAGGCCGCCAATGTGTTCTAGTCGCGCAGCACCGTCGCCGCCAGCCTGCATGCCATTGAACTGTTCATGGGCAACACCCGCAGCATTCGGTACCGTGTCAGCAAGGCAGATTGCCACTAAAATACCTGCCATCAATAGTACGGTAGCGAAAATCACGTATATCAAATTACTGCGCATGAGGGCCTCTCTGTTTGTTGTGAGCCAGAGCATAAACAGCGAAGTGATGGGAGTCTAGAGATTCCGGCCCGTTATGCGGACGCTGGTCCTTTCCTCGCGTTAAGCCGTCTTGACAACGACCGCTCGAGAGTCCATGTTCTCAGGTTCGCCGAATTTATAATTGCTATAAAATAGGGGTCGTTGCTCTGTGTTCAGCTTTGAGGTCATTCTCAGGAAAATCAGGGCTCGCCTGCAAGCGAGATAGGCTAAGTGGTTCGTGAAAGACGAATTCTAGAGATAACTAAGAGAGTTAATCAAGTAGTACTAAGAGGTGAATAATGAACAAAACTAATAAAACTACAAATGGAAGAGGAGCGCGTTTCCTCTTTGCCGCGGGTGTAACCAGTATCGCATTGTCGCTGCTTTCAGCGAGCGCTATTGCGCAGCCAGCTCGACCGGGTGCTATCCAGCCAGCAGCACATGCCGATCAGGAGCCAATCAACCACCTGCCAAATCCTTACGAGACGCAACGCAATTTCGGCACACTGCCCGATGGTCGTAGCTGGGGTTCAGTGAGTGCGGTCAATATCGATATTGATGGCATTCATGTTTGGGCTGGCGATCGCTGCGGCACAAACTCCTGTGCTACATCAGATGTGGACCCGATTGTTAAATTGGATCCAGATGGCAACGTGGTGCAGAGCTTTGGCGCGGGTCAAATAATCTGGCCACACGGCATGGACGTCGATAGTGAAGGCAATGTATGGGTCGTCGATGCGCGTGCTGCAAATGCCAATGAATTAGAAGAGAACCCATCGGCTGCAGGCAAGGGCCACACGGTCTTGAAGTTTAGCCCACAAGGTGAATTGCTAATGACATTAGGCACAGGGGGTGAAGCTGGTGATCCGCCGACTCACTTCGACGCGCCGAACGACGTTTTAATTGCGCCGAATGGCAACATCTTCGTTGGTGATACTCACGGCGCCCAGTTTCAGAATGAAGCTGGCCCAACCGCAAAAAGCCGTATGTCAATCTTTTCGCCTGACGGCACTTTCATAAAGAGCTTTGGTGAATTCGGCTTTGAGGATGGCCAGTTCCGTTCACCTCACTCGCTAGGTATGGATTCGCAAGGCAGATTGTTTGTCGCCGATCGCGGCAATAGTCGTATTCAGATTTTCACACAAGACGGTGATCATCTAGATACTTGGTACCAGTTCAGCCGCATCAGTGGTCTGTTCATCGATCCTAATACTGACATGTTGTATGCCATCGACTCTGAATCCGATGAAAACTACAACCCAGGTTGGCAGAAGGGTCTGCGTGTAGGGAGTGCGCGCACGGGTGAAGTGCTGTACTACATTAAGGCACACGACTCTGAGCGTGGCTCCGGCATGGGTGGCCTAGGTTCCATGGGAGAGGGTGTTACAGTTGATAGAAATGGTGTCATCTACGCGGGAGAAGTTGGCCCTATTCAAGGCATGACTAAGTTCATTCCGCGTTTGATTCCGTAAGATGAATCGATAAGGCTGTAATGGTTTTATCCGGAAACGGGTGCGAATGCTGTTTGCACCCGTTTTTTATTGCTCAATAATATGCATCGAAAGTTTCCCTTATCAACATTTTAAGTTCACGAGTGGGCCAGAAACAGTGCCATGACTACGCAGATTAGAACGCTAGCGCCGGGCGACCTTGAATGGATGATATCTATGCATGGGCTGATCTACGCGCGTGAATTTAATTTTAATGCGGAGTTCGAAGCGGGTATCGCTAAAAAGGCGGCGAGGATTCGCGAGAGTGATGACCCGTTTAACTGCATTTGGATCAAACAAGTCGATGGCCAGCGCGCCGGCTCTATCGCAGTGTCAAAACTGGATGATGGTGCAGCATTTATTAATTTCGTGCTAGTGCTGGATGAATATCGAGGCCGAGGAATCGCGATGGAGCTTATGCAGCATCTGATAGTTCACGTAAGAGGTGCTGGCATCAACACAATCCGTCTGGAGACTTATACCTGCCTGGAACATGCACGTGTATTGTACAAGAACTTGGGATTCAGCATCGCTAGCAGTGAAAAGGATTGCGTTCGCTTTGGCCTGACGCTGACGCAAGAATATTGGGAATTGCGACTCGATCAATAGCTCTTGCTGTTCTACTTTCCAGTGCCCACGCGATTCCTGTGACGAGATTTCTTCTTGGCGGCAGCCTTCTTCTTCGGATCGTCTTTAGACTTCGCGTTCGACTTTCCCTTCGATGTGGGTTTGCGCTTTGGCTTCTTGTCTTTCTTAGGTCCTTTGCTCGGTTTTTCAAATGCTGGAGGTGCGGGTCGAGATGATTTTCCATCCATTGTAAGGCGAGAGATTTTAAGTGTCTGCCCAGAGACCCATACATTCTTGAGCTCTTTGAATATCTCATCCGGCATGTCGTCGGGAAGATCTACCGTACTGTGATCATCAAAAATGTTGATGCGGCCGATATGTTGAGCATCTAAGCCTGCTTCGTTGGCGATAGCGCCGACGATGTTGCCTGGCATAACATCATGGTTGTGGCCGACTTCTAAGCGAAAACGTTCCATGCCTTTTTCTGGAGGGCTGTCTGCTCTCGTAGGTCGTGAACGTGACTCGGATCGATGGCGATTATCGTCTGTTGGGGGCCTTGAACGTGATTCGGATCGATGGCTTCTTTCCCCTGTTGGAGGTCTTGAGCGTGACCGGCCTCGCGAATCACCCTCATCTTCGCGTTTGAATTTCTCCGACTTTCGCATTGGCTTGTTTTGTAACAGCAGAGGCGTGCCGCCTTGAGAAAGTTTGGCGAGTGCCGCTGCGATGCCTAGCATTGGGAATTCGTTCTCTGCTTCGAACTTCTCGAGCAGTTTGGTGTATTGAGACAGGTCCTCGTTGGCGATAGTCTCTGAGATCGACTGTTTGAATTGTTCTATGCGCTTATCGTTGATCAGTTGCGTGGAGGGCAGTTCCATCATCTCGATCTTCTTGTTAGTCGCCCTCTCGATGGCGGCTAACATTCTTTTCTCTCGCGGAGCAACAAATAGGATCGCATCTCCTTCACGACCTGCTCTACCGGTACGGCCGATACGGTGTATATAAGATTCAGTGTCGTGTGGTATGTCGTAGTTCACTACGTGACTGATTCGATCTACGTCTAAACCCCTAGCAGCGACATCGGTTGCGACCAGAATATCCAGTTGCCCTTTCTTAAGTCTCTCAATAGTTCGCTCTCGCGTTTTCTGCGCTATATCACCGTTGAGTGCTGTGGCCGAGAATCCTCTAGCCGACAATTTTTCTGCTAAGTCGACGGTAAGAATGCGTGTGCGCACGAAGATCAGCATGGCATCGAAAGTTTCGGCTTCTAAGATTCGAGTGAGCGCGTCAAGCTTGTGCATGCCGCTAACCGGCCAAAAACGCTGACGGATTGACTCCGCGGTGGCGGTCTTCATCTTGACGGTAACTTGAACGGGGTCGTTCAGGTACTTAGTAGCTATGCGTCGTATCTGAGTAGGCATCGTTGCAGAGAATAAGGCGATCTGTCTCTCGCTGGGAGTCTGTTCGAGAATCCATTCGACATCGTCGATGAAACCCATGCGCAACATCTCATCGGCTTCGTCCAGGACGAGGGTGCTTAGTTGATTGAGTTTCAATGTGCCGCGACGCATGTGATCCATGACTCGGCCCGGTGTTCCGACTACCACATGTACACCGCGCTTCAGTGCACGTATCTGGCCGCTGTAATCCTGACCGCCATAAACGGGAAGAACATGAAAGCCCTTTATATGAGTAGCGTACTTCTGAAAGGCTTCGGCTACCTGAATGGCGAGTTCGCGCGTTGGCGCCAGAACCAGAACCTGAGGGTCTTTCTGCTTTAGATCCAATTTCGAAAGGATGGGTAGGGCGAAAGCCGCAGTCTTGCCCGTACCGGTCTGTGCCTGACCGAGCACATCTCTGCCCTCGAGCAGCAAGGGAATGGTTTGTGCTTGAATAGGGGAGGGCGTTTCGTAGCCCACATCAATGAGTGACTTTAATAGAGGCTTAGTCAGCGCCATTTGCTCGAAGGAGGTGATTTCTTCGCTACTCATAGTATTGCCTTGCTATGGCCGTGGGCCGGTAATCTGCGGATATTTAGACGGATAATTAGGCGGGTAACTAGATGAATAGTTAGGCCGCTAATTATACCAATAGTTAAGAGGGTGCGAAGGATAGAGACTATCCCTTGCTAAGTCCATCTCATAAACACTGGAATACACCACTAAACCCGCTATTTCTGACAATTTCAACCGGTATTCCTCTACAATCGAGGAAATAATAAGAGCTGTGGACGGCCGCCTTGACCTCAACTGTCACCCTACCTAGCTGGATGTTCTTCCTACTGCTGCTGGCCGCCAGCTACGCACTAATAATGAGTGTGCTCTTTCCCAGTGTTCGCTGGTACCTTCGCCGTCGCCTAAACAGGACCGTCGACAAGCTGAATAGCAGCCTGCAGATCAAGATCCGGCCTTTACAACGCAGTAAGCGACAGATTTTGATTGATCAGTTGATGTTCGATCGCGAGGTCCTCGCAATAATCGAGGAGCAGGCGCAGCGCGACAATATTCCTCGAGATGTATTGCAGCAGAAGGTTAAGAGCTATGCCCGTGAGATCGTTCCCTCCTTTAATGCTTACATCTACTATCAAGTCTTTTACTGGCTAGCGAAGAAGGTCTCGCGCTTCATCTATAGAGTACGCGTCGCCGCCGCCGAGCCGAACAAGCTGCAGGCAGTAGATCCGGATGCGACGGTTGTCTTCGTGATGAATCATCGCAGCAACATGGATTATGTGCTGATCAGTTATCTTGCCGCGGAGCGCGTGACGCTCTCTTATGCGGTTGGCGAATGGGCGCGAATATTCCCCTTAGAGATGTTGATCCGCGCGATGGGTGCATTCTTCGTGCGTCGCGGGTCGCAGAATCCACTCTATCGCAAGGTTCTAGAGCGCTATGTGTACATGGCCACCCAGAGCGGTGTTTGTCAGGCGGTATTTCTAGAAGGAGGTTTGAGTCGTGATGGAATGCTGGGAGAAGCCAAACTCGGATTCTTAGATTACATATTGCGTCACTACGACTGGAAGACCGATCGGGACGTCGTGTTCGTGCCCGTCGGTATCAACTATGACCGGGTCTTGGAAGATGAAAACCTCATAGCCTGGGATAAGAAAGAGGCGCGTCTATCGACGGTCCAGCACCTAGCCAAGCTTTGGCGCTTTCTTCGGATCAATCTGCTGGCCGGTTCGCGTAAACGCTGGAAACGCTACGGCTACGCCAGCGTTAATTTCGGTGTGCCGATTTCCATGCGTAGTTACAGCGAGGAACGCGGCCTTGATTTTAATCACCTCGAAAAAGAGCAGCGCATTCCGAAGGTAATTGAACTTGCTGAATCGTTAATGGAATCACTGCGCTATGTGATGCCGATACTCCCTGTGCCGATTATCTGTGCTGTATTGCTGCGAGCGAATGAGAAGCCTAAGACCTCCTTGGAGATTCTTGGCGATTGCGATACCTTGATTGATGAGATGATAGAGAAGGGCGCGGCAATGAAAGCTGAGGAGAAGCCGCGGCAGCGAACGCTCTCCAGAAGTTTGGATATGCTCAAATCTAGAAACTTCCTCACCGAGACGGATGACTACTATAAAATTAGTCCTGAATACAAGCCATTGATTCAATACTACGCGAACTCCATAGAGCACTGGTGGGCTGAATAAGGCAGGCTATTTTGATAGTATTGCTTGAAAGAGAATTGTTGCTGCTAAAGCATGGAATCGATTCTATCAAGTAACATTAGTAAAAGCTTGATTGGATGTTCTATCCCGTAACATTAGCAATGGCTCGATTTCATGTTCTCCCGTAACATTGGTAAAAGCTCGATTCGATGTTATTTCCTCTTACATTAGCAATAGCTCGGCACCATGTTCTCCATAACATTATCCATAGGTTGATAGACAAAAGATGTTCGCCACGCTAGAAACAACTGAATTAGCGACATGGGTTGCGGTCTCACTCTGGGGATATCCCATCATGTTGAGCTTGCACGTGATGGGGCTTGCTGTAGTTGTTGGCATCTTCTCGATGCGAGATTTATGTCTACTCGGATTATTTCCTGGCATTCAGCCATCTGCATTTCTGGGCCTGGGCAAGTTGGGCTGGTTGGGTTTCATCGTAAATGCCGTGTCAGGCTTCGCCTTGTTTGCCTCTCAGGCAACAGTATTTGTAACCAGCGTGCCTTTTCTAGTGAAGATTGCTTGTATAGTGGCGGGCATGGTACTGGCCGGTGTCATTCAGTCACGCCTGCGCGTTGAGGTAGGTCTAAGCGATGCGGTGGTGGCTATCAGCAAGTCGACAAAAATAATCGCCTCAATTTCACTCATGTTCTGGTTAGCGGCGATCATCGCCGGTCGCCTGATCGCGTATATTTTCTAGGGGCCCAACCGTGGAAGCATTTGCAGAGTCAATTGTCGGTGGTTCGCTCAACGTGTGGATTCAGGCGACCTACTGGCTGTGGCCAGTTATGGAAATTAGCCATTTCATCGGGCTATCGCTTTTGTTGGGTGGCTTACTCGTTATCGATCTGCGGATGGCAGGACATTTCCGCAGTTTCGATCCGGCGGCCACCCATCGCCTGTTACCCTTCGTCCTAATCGGTTTCGGCATCAACCTGCTCACCGGCATATTGTTTTTCTATGGCGACCCGATGCGCTATTCGATAAACATAGGTTTCCAGATCAAGATGGGTTTGGTGCTGCTGGCCGGATTAAATGCGCTGCTCTATTATTGGAAAATAAGCCCAATAATGCATGGCTGGGATGCGGACACTCCTTCGCCGCCAATAGCCAAATTTGTAGCCTACACTTCGCTTGCTCTCTGGACGGGTGTCCTGCTTTGTGGGCGTCTCATCCCCTACGTGGGAACCGGTTAGAGCATTCCTATCCCTCACTCTGCGCATCATCTTTACGCGGAACAAAAATCCTAGCTACAGTTTCATCCTCGTGAAACATCAGATGTTTCAGCGCCGCCAGTATGTGCAGTACTACCAACACGGCAAGTGCGGTGGCTGCATTAGAATGAAAGATGAAAGCGAACTCCGACAAACTGTTCCTGTCTGGCATTGCCCAGGCCATGAGTGGTCCCGATATCAACATTACTACCAGTACCAGTAGCATGAGATGGTGTGCTGCCTTGGCGAGTCGATGCTCAAGCAGGGTTTGCCCGTTAACGTGGGGATGGCCCGATTTATAGCGCCATGCTATTCGTGCGACAAGTGGTAACCAGGCGATTAGACCGAGAGTGATGTGCAGTGACCTGCGAGCATCGATTTGCTCGACAGACTGCAAGGAGATGCTTTGACCGACAAACCAAAGCAGAATAATTGCGAATGTGGCGAACCAATGCAGGCCAATCGAGAGCCAACCGAAGGAGTTGTTTTTGTCGAGAAGAGAGCGGGGGTTGCTCATGATGTAGGGTGGACAGACTCTAGTTGAGCGAATCGAATTTACAGTCATCAATCGATGACGCAAATTCGATTCGCTCAACTAGAGGTACCCTTGCTAATACTTCGATGGAAAGAAGCGCACAGATGCGCGTGACGATTCAGGGTCGCAATCGTATGCTTGTAGCCTGTAGCCCTCGGATGCCGGAAGCCATCGAGTGGTGTAAGAAGTAGGCTCGAGTAAGAACATCGCGTCTTCGACTTCTAATGTTACTTTCAGGTCTTCTCCATCCATCCAGTAGCGTTCGCGGACTATCTTCTGCGAGGAGGAGGGGATGCCGTTGTAATCATCGAATCCAGCAACATCGAACACGAAGTGCGTAGTGGTAATAATTAGGGCGTCGTCTTCATAGTGACCTACAGAAAAACCTTGAACGCCGAAGTCCGTTGCCTTGGGTTCGCGGCCGTCTAGCCATACAGTGCGTAGTTGATCATCTTTCTCATAACGAAACAGGACACGGTCGGGCCATTGCACGACTTCCATGTGATAAGGGTCGTATTGAATTGCAGGCGAAGAGGCGGGCTGGCAGTCGTATTTTGGTGCCATGATTTCTTCCCAGACTTCTTGATAGGCTAGGGCACGCGCATTCAGCTTGGGGAAATTCTCATCGCCCCATGGAACAGTTTCGCCATTCACGGGTCTTGCGCTAAAGCCACCGTTCCAGGTTCCCGCAATATCTGGTATCTGATTGCTGTCTTGCGCGATTACTTGACCTGCAGCAGCGCCAATCGCAAAAGAAAGCAAAACTGCAAAAACAGGCTTCCCTCTCATGAATTTAATTGCTCTCATAGTGTTCCCACCTTAGTGCTGGTTGTATTCTGATTAGTTGTTTTGCGAGGCTGCTTTAGAAAATTGAAATGCGGCCTCGTCCAGATTTATAAGGATTATTCGCCAGTAATCTATCGTGGTGGCTGTGTGCGTTCCTCAATGCGGCCGCCTTCTAGAACAGGGCTGCCATCGGCGCGAGTCATGCGCACACAACACAGGCCGGTAGAGCCTTCTGCGCGGGAGCGGCTGCCTGTTGCTTTTACAACCATACCTATTGGGAGTGAATCTGGAGTCCAGCCTGCGCGGCGTATGCTTACGGGGGCGCCTAACTCGATCTGCCATTCGACAGTTGCGCCGCTTTCGTCGGCCACATCTAGGTAAAGGAAGGCGTGTGGGTTTCTGAATACGAAGCGTGTAACGGCGCCTTCGATTTCGACGCGTTGGTCAGGGTCGTAGAAAGGTGTGCTCGAATGATGAGCGAGAACGGGTATAACTACGAATGCAGCCCCCAAGGTAAGCGCTGCTACGGCTGCTGTTATCCAACGTTTAATGCTCATTACTCTCTCCTGTGGCCCGGAATCGCCGGATACTTATGATTTACAGGGAGAATAATGACTATGGCAGCCGTAGTCAACGACACGCTGACGCCAGCAATCTAGGCGATTGACAGCCATCTTCAGCTAAATCGCTTCGAATGACTCCAGCGTAAACAGGAGCTGCTCTGCATCACTTAAAATAAAGCTTAGATTGCGAAACGCAGCCGCTCCCGAGATGACAAGTTCTGGCAAGACCAACCGACCGGTTGCTGCGTCGAAGGTCGCTATCTTGTCTACAGTTTCGGTGAGCACTTCTACGCTGCTCAGGTCGAGTTGCACGACCACACTGGGATCGGTCGCCGTAATCGAGAATGCCATTGAAGCCAGGCCGGAAGTTCCAGCATCTACGGTAACGCGCAGTAGGCCGCTGGCTTCGTCGAAGTAGTTGGGAGCAGGTGTTGGCTCCTCTTCAACGAGGATCGCGATATTCACAAAGTTATCAGTCACCAGAGGGCTGCTGACAAAATTGATGAGAGGAAAATCTGTTAAATCACTGACCGTGAATCTCGGTAGCGCCGCTATGCTGTCCACTACAGTCATTCCATCTCCGATGACGCGGCCGAACACGGTGAAGCCGCCATTCTGTGTGTCTAGGCTGGCGGGGCTACCGCTGTTGTCGGCAAGATTCACAAACCAGCCGCTACTGGCGCTATTCGGGTCACCTCCTATCTTCGCCATGGCTACCGTTCCTCGCGTATTGGAGACTCCAAATTCGTTCTGAATGGGGCTATCGGTAGTGACCGAGTCCAGGGAGTTATTTGTAGCGTTGAAGCTGAATGAGCCCCCCTGAATGATGAAGCCTGACACAGAGCGATGTATTAGAGTGCCATTGAAGCGTCCAGAGTTTACATAATTGAGAAAGTTGGTAACGGTAACGGGCGTAACATCGTCGAATAGTTCTATGGAGAAGTCTCCGAGAGAAGTGATTACGCGAACGGTGGTTGCAGAGGCGGATTGTACGGAAAGTAGAAAACTCGCTGCTAGTGCTAGGCAAAATTTAACTGGAGACATGCTGGTGAGATTGCTGCGATTCATGTGCTGGCCTTTTGCTGACAATCGAATGTAGTGGATATCATTATAGTAGTACGGAGTTTCGACAAAAAACTGTCGCGCTAGTTTAAATATTTCCCGACTAGGGTGTTCGTTCAATGCGGCGGATTATAGTCTAAACGATCTTGTAATAGTGCATCATTTTCTGGGCGTTTAAGTTGCCAGCCCCTTGTACTGCTTCTCTGCTTCAGACAGTTGGGAAAGCAACTGTTCGATTGACTGATCAAAGCCTTTGATATTTCGAAGGATGTTGAAACTATATAGAAAGACCCTGATCCCGAAAACGACTACCCCGCTACGTGGGAGCCGAATGAATGTCTGCCTTTCGATACGCCAATATAAATTTGAATGCCTGATACCTGCCGCGTCGAGCATGGGGTTGAGATCGTCGCGCCAGAGCAGCTCGTTTCCCGATTGAATAGACCAGTTGTAGCGAAGCATGACTCGATCGCTTCTCATTCCAGCTAGGAAGCGATTCACTCTCTCGCTTAGAATGCTATCGTAATCTGGTACTGGGTCATGGATGAATTCTACTGTCTGGCCAATCTTCTCCTGCAGAATCCAGTTGCTAGGCGAACAGACGCTGGCGGCCGTCATCACATAACCATTTTCTTTCTTCTCTAGCAGACAAAAATCCTCCGGTACCCAGAGTGACGCCAGCCAAAGATTCCTGTCTTCAATTACCCAGCGAAGGTTTTCCCGCGCATGAACGAGACAATTTTCTCGCTTGCTATAACCGAGCTGTGAGTTGGTTAATAGATGCTGTAACAGAAAATCATAAAACTCGATTTGAGCGCCTGCCGATTCCTGAGTTTCCGCGAAACATTCGTCGTTTCGCGAAATG
Organism: SAR86 cluster bacterium; assembly: GCA_002401885.1. GTDB lineage: Bacteria > Pseudomonadota > Gammaproteobacteria > Pseudomonadales > Pseudohongiellaceae > UBA9145. The sequence continues at coordinate 20,084 of NVUL01000011.1, read as the reverse complement.
CTGAGATCGGTCTTGTGTGAATGAAAAACGTTGAGGTCTGCTGTGGGGAATATCCAATCACCTCCAGCACAGTTCTCGAATCCCAGACGCAAGATCGACGTCTGTTCTTTGTCCGGTAAGTAGATGGGTGAGTTGGAACTGTTGAGTTTCATCGCCGCTGCCAATTGTTTTGAATACGCTATGCGAATTTAGAACTCCTAGCAATTAATAGCCTTGCACATTTCGAGAGGAAATCGTCGAAAATGCTGTGATAGACTCGGCTTAATGCGCCTATACCTCCTAGTATTACTCTCTCTATCTCTCTCTATCTCTCTCTATCTCTCTCTCTCTATCTATGCTGCTGGCTTGCAGTTTAGTTTCTCATTCCCCCACGGCGGGGTTAAGCACATTGGCATCGCACTCTTGATTTAGGTCAGTCTTACTTTAATAGAAGAGTCAAAGCATTGCGGCTAGAGTGCGGGCGGATTTAATCTCTAAACCAGAGCATCGGGGTTTGGCGACATGGCTTTTTGCAGCTCTTCTAGCAGCTCCTCCTGCCGAAATGGCTTGCTAAGAAAGCCAGACATACCGGAAGCAAGAAGGTCCTTCCGGTTTTCATGGACAACATTTGCCGTGACGGCGATCACCGGAATAGTCGACCGCTTGCCTCTCATTGCCCGAATTTTTCTTACCGCAGTAACTCCATCCATGACAGGCATCTGCAGATCCATCATCACCGCGTCCACCTCGTGATCTGGCAAATACTCGATAACTTCCTTCCCATTCGAGACGCTGACTACTCGGTGGCCATCTGCTTCCAATAATCTTGATAACACCATTCTGTTAACCGCATTGTCATCGGCAACCACAATATTGAGGCGAGGCAGTTTGATATTGGAACGGCTTGTCTCCTTAACCTCGGGAGCTTTAGCCCTCTCAATTGGTAGAAAGACCATAAAGGTAGATCCACGGCCAGGCACTGAATTGGCAGTAATCTTGCCTCCCATGGCAGAAACCAGTTTTTTAACAATGGTAAGGCCTAGCCCCGAGCCGCCATATTTCCGCATCGTGGTTTTGTCGGCCTGCACATAGGGTTCAAATAAACTGGCTTGAGCTTGCTTGGTGATGCCGATGCCGGTGTCGGAAATTTTCAGCCGTAATCGATCCATTGATGTATCCAACACCACATCGATCTCGCCGGAATTGGTGAACTTTACAGCGTTGCCCACCAGATTTAACAATACTTGACGCAATCGAGTTGGATCACCGGCAACATACCTGGGAACATCATCTTCGATCAATATGGAAAATTTAACCCCCTTCTCTTTCGCTTGAAAAGCCAGCGGCGCGAGAGTGGAGTTGAGCAGGTCGCGCAGATCGACCGGGACTTTTTCCAGTTCGATAGTACTGCTGTCCAGGCGTGACAAATCCATCACGTTGTTAATCAATTCAAGCAGCGTCTCGCTACTTTGTAACACTACGTCGACCAACTCTTTCTTCTTGCTTGGCAGGTCGCCGTCTTTCAACAATTGTGAAGCACCAATTACCCCATTGAGAGGGGTTCGCAGTTCATGGCTCATCGCCGCAAGAAAAGAGGATTTGGCCTGCTCCGATTGCCTGGCTTCATTTTCCGCTAGTGTCCGATCATGAACCTCTTTTTCTAACTGCTTCACCGTGGTGTTTAGCTTGTTCTCCGCTGTCATTTGCGCGTTTCGAAATACGAAGGTTGCTATAGTTAGCATCAGCAGAACCAGTGTAGCGTCGAATGCAAGAGTCAGGGGGGCAGGTCCTTCGGCGACGTTGGCAAAGGCGAATTCATAGCCGGAATATTCCAGATAGGCAAACGCCCACAAGGTAATGGCACAAATAACTGACCAGATTACACCCGCCATTCGGCCAGAAACCAGTGAGGCAATTGTAGGCAAACACAGTAGCCAAGCCCAGGTATGTCCCCACACACCTACTGTCGTCATGGCGATGAACATCACCAGCCAGAATGAAAAAATGGGTAGTTGGGAGGCCAACAGCCTTCGATTGAAATAGGCTTGTAGATAAAGAGCGAACACCACCACCACGGTCGCGATTGCGATATAAATATTGTTGCGCTCACCTCCGGTGTAGTAATTAGAGACAAATTTGCCAATCGCCATAGGAAGTATGCAGAAGGCTGTAGTAGATAGAGTACGGCGTTCCCGAAGGATCAGGGGGTTGCTGGTTGCAGGATCTAAGCCGCCATTCCAAAGAAACTTTAAATGATTAATCATGATCGCTTACTCAGCCCTAAACATTTTGAGAGCAATTCTCTCCTACAGGAAAGAATCGGTTGAAACCTGATCTTTCAGGATATCTGAGCGGCGTACAACAGCATACATTTCCCCCTCCCAACCGCGGGGAGATTGTAGTTCTTCTTTCCTATCGATTACTGTGACGGCGGTCAAACAAATGATTAAGTATTCATTGTCTCTGTGACCTGAAGCGCACTTCTGCTAGACGCAATCTGCAAGCGAATTTAGAACTCCTAGCTATAAATGGTCTTGCACATTTCGAGAGGAAATCGTCGAAAGTGCTGTGATAGACTCGGCTTAATGCGCCTATACCTCCTAGTATTACTCTCCCTACCTATGCTGCTGGCTTGCAGTTCAGTTTCTCATTCCCCCGCGGCGGAGTTAAACACAAGTGCGGATGTCCGCGAGTTGACCGTGCTCTATAGTAATGACGAGCACGGCTGGATGGAGGGGCGTGAGCCCGGCCGAGGAGCGGCAGATATACTAGGCCTATGGCGTGAGAAGGAGGGTTACAGTGAGGACGGGCCTTTCCTCTTGCTGAGCGGAGGCGATCATTGGACAGGGCCGGCCATCTCAACCTGGTTCGAAGGCGAGGGGATGGTGGAAGTAATGAACACCATGGGCTATGACGCTAGCGCTATTGGCAATCATGAATTCGATTTCGGTCTGGATAATTTAGAACAGCGAGTCCGTCAGGCTAACTTTCCTTATCTGGCGGCCAATATTCAATGGAAGGCGAGCGAGACCCTGCCGTCTGAATTAGGCATTCTTGCCTTTACCATGATCGAGATAAACGATCTTTCTGTTGGGATAATTGGATTGTCTACAACGAGCACGCCCAGCACTACCAACCCGATCAATGTTGTCGATCTTGCTTTTATGGAATATGAGCCCGTACTGCGCAGCACGGTGACTCAACTAGCGGTGGCTGATCCGGACCTGATCTTCGTTGTGGCTCATGTATGTATGGCAGCCTTACGTCCTCTAGCGGTGGCAGTAGCTGATCTGAATATCAGCCTCATGGGAGGCGGGCATTGCAATGAACTTGTCGCAGAGAAAATGGGTGAGACTATTCTTCTTGAAAGTAATGGTCACTTTCGCAGCTATGCGCGAGCGCATTTCGAGTACGATCTTCGCCGCGATAGCTTGATCAATTCCAGCTTCTCGACAGAGAAAAATGAGGCGGGCAGTAGTGATGAATCTGTAGCGCAGCTCGTTGCGAAATGGCGCGCTGCAACAGAGGCGGAATTGAGTGCAGTGTTGGGCTTCAGCTCGCGAGAGTATCAGGCAAACGATGATCGATTGCAGCGCGCTGTGGTCGAGAGTTGGCTGCAGATCGATAGCACTGCCGATATGGCTATAAACAATCGGTACGCCTTGCGTGCGCCGTTCCCGCGAGGAGAAGTGACCCTTGCCGACGTAGTTGGATTACTGCCGTTCGAAAATACAATCTACGCCGTCGAATTAAGTGGCGCCAATGTCTTGCAGGTGCTTGCAGAAGGGCAGAACCCATTTGTTACCGGCCTCATTCGTATTGAGAATGATTGGCTACTAGCTAAGACGGGTAGGCTCATCGATACGAACGAGACTTACCGCGTACTGATTAACAGTTTCATGTATGAGGGAGGCGCGGGATACAATGCCATTGCGAATTTCGATTCGGTTGGCTTCGATACCGAGATACACTATCGGCAGCCCTTAGTTAATTGGTTGCTTGAGCAAGAAAGTTCTGCAAGCCAGCCGCTAGCGCTGCCCTAAGACGGAGGACTGTAGAGTCTAATCATCCATGGATTTATTGTTGGTCATACAAGCTCTATTCGGCATTGGAGTCTTCGTTGCGATTGCTATTGTTCTTAGCGCGCCGCGCACGCTGCCAGGCTGGCGACTTCTAGTCGCTGGCTTGGGTCTGCAATTCCTCTTTGCCTTCGCGGTATTTAATCTCACTTTCCTGCAACAAATTCTGGGTTTGATAAATAGCGGTGTAAATGCAGTAGTCAATGCGACGGAGAGCGGCACACTGTTTATTTTCGGCTACCTTGGTGGCGACCCGCTCAACGTGGCTTATCCGTTTTCGATTAATGAGCCCGGCGCCACGATGATATTGGCCTTTCGAATTCTGCCGCTGATGCTAATGTTCACCGTCCTTTCGGCAATTCTCTGGCACTACCGTGTCTTGCCAATCATCATCAAGGGCTTCTCCCTTGTTCTGCGTAAGAGTTTGAAAGTGAGTGGGGCGGTTGGCTTTAGTAGTGCAGCCAATATCTTCATCGGCATGGTCGAATCGCCTGCGCTAATTCGCCCCTATATCGCAGTGCTTACGCGCAGCGAACTCTTCGTTGTGATGTCCTGCGGCATGGCTACCATTGCGGGTTCAGTCATGGTGTTCTACTCGATAATTCTACAGGGAACATTGGAAGACCCTCTTGGTCATATCATCACCGCCTCTGTAATCAGTGCGCCAGCTGCGATCATGATCGCGTTGATCATGGTGCCGGAAAAGGCCGCGACGGCCAGTGAGGAAGTAGAGCTGAGTGTTGAGTACAGGAGCTTGATGGATGCGATCACGAAGGGTACCTACGACGGCGTACGCCTAATGGTGAGTGTGGGCGCAATGTTACTGGTCTTGGTTGCTCTGGTGGCCTTGCTCAATAGTTTGTTCTCGCTAATCCCATTTCCCGGTGATGACCCGCTAACTTTGCAACGCTTGTTTGGTTATGTGTTCGCACCGCTTACCTGGCTGATGGGAATTCCGTGGTCGGAGGCACAAATTGCAGGTGCTCTTATGGGGACGAAGACGGCCTTGAATGAGTTGTTGGCATTTCTGGCTCTAGCGGAATTACCAACCGGCAGCCTCTCCGAAAAATCGACAGTAATTATGACTTACGCGCTCTGTGGATTTGCCAATTTCGGTAGCTTGGGCATTATGATAGCGGGGCTGAGTGGCATGTGTCCGGAACGGGCAACGGAAATAGTAGAGCTTGCTCCTAAATCGCTGATCTCGGGTACACTCGCTACTTGTATGACTGGAGCCATCGCTGGCCTATTAAGTTAATCGCTGGATATATCGGTTAAATTGAGTATTAGTATCTCTCATAAATCGGAGAAAGGAATTTTGCAATGACAATCAATCGTCGTCAGTTTTTAAAAAGAAGCGTCATCGCTGGAATGGCCGCGAGTAGTTATCCCTTAGCCTCGCTCGCCGCAGAGAATGCAGTCGTCAAACCGGCGCCGCTTATGCCTGCGCCGCATTATGTTGAGTCCAACGGCATCACTATGGCTGTATACGAGAAGGGCGAGGGCCCAGTCGTATTGTTCTGTCATGGATGGCCCGAGCTGGCATTCAGCTGGCGCGATCAGATCGATGCAGTTGCCGCTGCAGGCTATCGAGCTATTGCGCCTGACCAACGTGGATTCGGATTAACCGGCGGCCCAGACGATCCGTTGCAATACGATATGCAGATTTTCTGTGACGATCTGGCTGGACTACTCGACGCGAAAGGTATCGACAAGGCAGTGTTCTGTGGTCATGACTGGGGTGGTGCCGTGGTGTGGGCGATGGCGAGACTGCACCCGGACCGTTGTAGCGGAATAATTGGTTTAAATACCGCTGCAGGAAGGCCAAGTGGCTTACCGCCAGTTGAAAATAGTGTGCCATCGTCAATCGTAATGACACCTAATTACTACGTGGCGACATTTCAACAGCCCGGGCACGCCGAGGCTATCTTGGAGGCCGACGTTCGACATACCTTCGATTTTATTTTGAGTCGCGGCGGTATCTGGGATCAGGGGGCCTTCGCACAGATGCCCGAAGATTCTGCGGAACGACAAATGGATCTGCTCGCGCTTATTCAGCGTGAAGATCCACCGGGCGATCCTTTCATGTCGGAGCAAGTCATGCAATATTTCGCTGAGACCTACGAGGCGACGGGATTTGCTAAGGGACTCAATTGGTATCGCGCGGTTGGCAGAATAGGGCCTATCATGGCTAACGCGGCGCCAAGAATCGAGGTGCCGAGTCTGTATATTGGCGCCGAGAACGACGTGATCCTACCGCCGTCATCCGCAGATGGTATGGAAGACTTCATTACCGATCTCGAGAAGCACACCGTCATGGATAGTGGTCACTGGACACAGCAAGAAAAGCCTGAAGAAGTGAATCGTGTGATCGTAGACTGGCTAAACCGTAAGATTGCCTAGTCAACTTGGCCAGTTTTGAGGAGTGTCTGAAAGTTGGCTGAGCTAACGGGGTGAGCTTTCATGATGGGAAGGGAGGTGGAGTTGATTCGAGATAGTCTTTATTCTACCTATACTCTCTGAAAGTGGCATTTGACTCAAGTGGCGAGTCTCGAATGGGGAGCAGCTACCGCCAGAAATAGCGTGTCGATATTTCATGCTTTTCGTGCGAAGTTAAGACTTGGCTGTTCACAAATCCGGCTTTCCTGAGGTATTCGGTACACTCACTTGGATCGCAGAGGTCGTGATGAAATTCAAACACGGCGGCCTTGACCCGTCCTAGAGAATCCCAGTAGTTTTCGAGAAAAATAAGTTCTGACCCTTCAATATCACATTTCAGCAAGTCGATTTCTGACCCTTCCAACACACCCGTAAGATCAATAAATTCGACGTTAGTGCCTCTTGTACCTTGATTAAAAAAGACTGAGTTCATGCCGTGAAACTCTTGTTCACCTATCTGTCCAGTCCCTGACTTTTGCCCAATTAGACCGTGAATAAGGTTGATATTGTCAGATAACAGATTCTGCGACGCCAGACGAGACCGCAGGTCGTCAATCTCTCTGTTACTTGCTTCAACCAGTGAAAATTGGTAAGGAATTTTGGAACCAGAGCCCTGGAACAGGTCGATAACTCGTAGAACAAAGAATCCTACATTGGCACCAAGATCCAGGATGTTCAAGCATCCTCGGTCAGCGCCCGATTGCAGAGCATTCTTTATTGGCAGGTCATACTCGCCTTCGACAAAGATGTCATTGTAGAGCACCCAATCGCAGTGGTTGATCACCTTTATGGTTATTCCGGATCGTAGCGTCCATTCGAGGTTCAGTCGGCGCCAGGTCTGCTCGTGTATCTGCCTGCGTAGTTTGCGTACTAACGGTCGAACCGGTTTTTTCACCACATCTTTAATAGATTTGACTAAGTCATCGATCATTTTCTTCTCTCAAGAAGGAAAGCATCGGGGAGCCAGCGTTGCATGATGTCAGTAAAGAAACCTGTTGTTTTTCCAATCAAAAGTTTTCTCTTTTTATGTTTAGAAAATCAGGGTTTGAGCGCCAGTTCCAATCAGGGCAGCCCCAGCCCCAGGGACCAGGATAGAGAAACTTTTTTCGGAAGCCGCTTTTTCGATTTGCCCCGTTCCCGAAGTTTCTTTAGGCTGTAGTGTTCAAACACATAGCAGTCTACCACTATTCTTGTAGCAAGGTACGCTACCAACTCAAGACAACTTATCGCAATGACACTCCCCATGTCATATTTGAACCAGTCCCGTCAATATCACCGCTCCTGCGCATCCATGCGTCCGCAGCATTAATGCATCCATGCACGTCATTGCCTGCGTAGAAGATGCGGCCCCAATTGACATGGCTTTTGTTCTGCTTATACTCGGGACGGTGGATGCTGGGACGTCGGCGGCAAACACGGTGGTCATGGTGAGCGAGGAGATAAGCAATGAACGCATGGCCTCATGCATGCTCGGCGAACGAAGTCGGCGCCAAGTGAGTGGTAATCGTGTGAGGAGTTCTGCGTCGGAGGGCTTTGGCCTTTTCATATTGAGTCGTTCGTGAAACATCCGCGCCCACGAAAGCCGCAATCACTCACACCCATGCTCAGGGTCTTATGTTTCGCCTGCTGGCTGGGCGCGGCGATTTGGATGAGCACGGTCTTTTATTTCTCGTTTTAGCTTTTCCAGCTTGTTTACTTAATAATAAGTAGTAGCTGATGTACCAAATATAAAATCTAAGCCAAAATAGTTAGTGCTTTCTATATGTTATCAACCTTCCTAATAACTGCTGGCCGCTGGGTTAATTCGTGATAACAAATGCAATTTTCTTTAAAATAATGAAGTACCATACTTCTTCTTGTTTTGTTTTTATCGTTGTGAGGTTCACTCCCGTGAAACAGATTTGCATGCCAGATTAATACATCACCTTTTTTGGCATTGAATATTTTTTTCTCTAACCCTGAACCTTCTATTTTATTCCTCGTCATCTCTTCATACGCACTATATGATTTATTACCGGTCATAAAATAATTTCCATCGTTATCATAATCAGAATTCAAATAATGAGGAAGTTTATGGCTCCCGGGATAATAATGTAGTGGGCCGTTATCCGCTGTCATGTCATCGAGTGCAAATCAGACACCGAAAAGACCGCTTGATTGGAGAAGCTGACTTTGTGGGCATGCCTATATAGCCCTTAGCTTTTGTTTGCCTATTCATGTCTTTAAATGGTGGGCTAAAAAAGCATACTACTTCTATCCAAAAGCGCGCCTTTATGTTTTCTATGGTAGATGTACATTAATTTCTGACTGCTAGGTTAGGAATTCCATTTATGTGCCTCCTCCATAAATGGAAAGCGAAAATTGTACCAGCTAGAGCGGATATGGCGCTGAATATATTTCTATCAATCGGAGATCTCGTTTTTCAGTCTGGAAGAATCATATTGTATCGATTGTTGGGTAAATCATATTGTGTCTATTGTTAGGTAAATCATTGTTTTCCTCAATCGCTGTATTATACTGCGCTAACTGACTCTCATGACTTAGGTTGATATGCTCGGGCGAGTCAGCCAGAACTATAACCAAAATTGGTCAAATGTCGGAGTATAAAATGTTTCAGCTTTTTCGAGCGCTATCAATGGTCTTGTTTGTTTCCTTATCTGCTATCGTTCAGGCTCAGTATGAAATTATAGATGAGATGTTCCCTCCGAGTGACCTGGCCAAAGAGGAACTCGGAAGATTATTATTTTTCGACAAGATCTTGAGCGGCAATCAAAATATCTCCTGTGCTACCTGCCATCACGCATTTGCTGGAACCGGTGATGGCCTGTCGTTACCCGTTGGTGCTGGCGGCATCGGGTTTGGAGTTGCCAGAGCTACCGAGGGCAAGATGGGCGAGCAGATCGTTGAACGAGTTCCGCGAAATGCGCCGGCGCTTTTTAATCTGGGTGCCAACTCCTTCGATGTCCTTTTCCATGACGGTCGCGTAGCAGTCGATACCACTATGGCTAGTGGATTCCTGAACCCAGCTGGGGATGATCTGCCTCTGAACTTGGAAAACCCACTGGCGGTGCAGGCCATGTTTCCGGTGCAGTCGGGAGCTGAAATGGCCGGGCAGCCCGGCGAGAATGCCATTGCTGATGCGGCCGCAGCCGGAAACCTAGCGGGTCCTGATGGAGTCTGGCCATTATTGACAGAACGCCTGCAGGCGAATGTTGAATACGTCAGCCTTTTTGTCTCAGCCTATAGTCACATTCAAGCGGCTGYCGATATCCAGTTTGTCGAYGTAGCSAATGCAATCGGYGCTTTCGARGCATCMGCATGGCGGTGTAATGAYACRCCTTTCGAYCGTGCCGTAGGCAGTGATGGTGCGCARGYAGGCACTGATGTGCTYGATTCTATTAGCCCTAAGGTTTTGCGTGGAGCTGAATTATTCTATGGCAAGGCTGAGTGTTCGAGTTGTCATTCTGGGCCATTCCAAACAGATATGCAGTTTYATGCCATTGCTGTGCCTCAGATCGGACCTGGCAAGGGYAACGGCYCTGATGGTCGTGATGACTTTGGACGGGAAAGAGTYAGTGGAGACATRGCAGATCGKTTTAGATTTCGAACTCCTAGCTTGCGGCAAGTTGCTTACACCGGCCCTTGGGGGCACGATGGCGCYTATGACACYCTCGAAGCCATGGTGCGTCATCATCTTGATCCTGTTACCAGCCTGAATAACTACGATACCGWGCAGGCGAGGCTYGCTGTTCGGAGCGATTTTTCTATGCARGATTTTTCGTTGCATRAGAAYACKCAGCGCCGGGCTGCCATCGCCGYAGCKAATGAAYTGAATCCAGTTCAGCTTACTGATMCGGAGATCAGCGACGTAATTGARTTTCTAACGGTGGGGCTTACTGATACCAGTTGCGTAGACCTYCGYCGTGATGTGCCAGCCAGCGTGCCTAGCGGTCTGCCAATAGCCGATTAGCTAAAAAAGGGAGCTGAAGGCCACTGCTGTCCCACAGTTGTAAATCATAAGGCGAACCTCATCTGAGGTTCGCCTTTTTTATTTCAATTGAATCGCTGCTATTTTTGGATGGCGTGTATGTGCGTGACGAATCAGGCAATTTCGCCTTCCACTACAACAAGGCTCCCAGCACAGATCAGCTGGCAGAAGTTCTGCACACCACCAGTCAGCGAGTGGCCAGCTTCCTGGAAAGGCGAGGCATATTGCAGCGGAATGAAGACAACAGCTACCTCACCCTGGATGGGCTGGATGAAGATTCCATGCAGGATATACATACGCACTCGGTAACTTACCGAATAGTCATGGGCCCGCAGCGTGGACGAAAAGTATTCACCCTGTAAACCATTCCACCCAAGCCAGACTTGCCGCCGGGTTCTGAGCGCGTGGCCAAGCTGGCTGGGTTCAGTCTTCATGGAAAATCAGGGGACACTGATAAAATAGTAAAATAGCGAAAACTTGGCGTTCCTGTTGTGGATTTGCCAACTTCGTAGCATGGGCATCATGATTGCCGGATTAACCGGCATGTGCCCGGAGCGAGCCACCGGAATAGTAGAGCTTGCTCCTAGATCGCTGGTCTCGGGTACACTTGCCACCTGCATGACAGGAGCCATCGCTGGCTTCTTAAGTTAATCGTCGCCAGTTTTTAAAGAGAAGCCCGAGCAGGTAAACCGGGTGATCGCAGCTTGGCTAAATTGTAAGATTGCCTAACTCATCTTAACTGGCTTCTCTAGATTGGAATTACTACTGCCTCGCGCTCTGCGAGGCATCACGTATGCCTTTAAACTCGTTTCCCTCAAGCCAATTAGGAAAGCTAGACTCACGACTGAGCTTATTGGCAACATCGAAGTACAACAGTATGTCTTGTGCGGCGCCTTCTAGGTTCCAGTTCGGATCGTATTCGTCAGAAGGCGCGTGATAGCGGTTTTCATTGTAGTCCTGCGCCTGCTCTGCTCCCCATTCCTTACCATACTCTACGCTGTCTTCACCGGACTCGGCGTAGAGGGCAGGCACACCGGCCTTGGCAAAATTAAAATGGTCGGAACGATAGTAGTAACCACGCTCGGGATTGGGTTCTTCAACAAGATGGCGACCCTGAGCGGTGGCTGCTTGTTCGAGATAGCCTTCCAGTTCGCTGCTGCCATTCCCCACCACCACGATGTCATGCATCGGGCCGTAGGTATTGAGCACGTCTATGTTGATATTCGCGACGGTGGTCGCAAGTGGAAATACTGGATGCTCGGTATACCAGCGTGAGCCTAGCAGGCCCGATTCTTCCGCGGTAACTGCGAGGAAGACGACGCTGCGTGGAGCGGGGCCGGCATCAGCATGCATCTTTGCCATGGCGAGCAGCGCCGCCGTGCCTGTGGCGTTGTCGGCAGCTCCATTGTAGATATTGTCGCCCGGTATTTCAGGGTTAACACCAAGGTGATCCCAGTGTGCGGTGTAGATGATAGTTTCTTCCGGTCTTTCGGTGCCGGGGATTATCGCGATCACGTTCTGCGATTCAGATGTGCGCACCGAATTCTGAATTGCCACCGATGCAGTAACGTCTCCCAGGGGGACAGCGGTGAATCCGGGTTGTGCTGCCGCCGCCTTGAGCTCTTGATAGTTTAAACCGGCACCTGCGAATAGTGCCTCGGCTGAATCCAGAGTTAGCCAGCCTTCTATATCATTCTTGTCGCTATTGAGGTTGTCGGCCTGCAATCCAATCTGAGGGCCGGACCAGCTGCCGCTTACTACTTCCCATCCGTAGCCAGCCGGGCCGGTCTCGTGCACGATCAGTGCGCCCGCGGCACCTTGTCTCGCCGCCTCTTCATATTTGTAGGTCCAGCGGCCGTAGTAGGTCATGGCATTGCCATTGAACACATCTGGGTCTTGCGTGGCGTAGCCCGGATCGTTCACTAGAATGACTACCGTCTTACCTGCTACATCGATACCCGCATAGTCGTTCCAATTTCTTTCCGGTGCTACCACGCCATAGCCGACGAAAACGAGCTCACTATCGGCAAGGGAGGTAGTTGGGATTTGCTGCTGACTACCCACGATCATTTCGGTGGCGTATTGCAGCTCTGCCTCATAGTTGCTGCCGCTGAATGTGAGTACCGCGTCGCTGGCTGTAGTGATCTCGGTTACGGAAACGCTCTGGAAATAGGAGTCGCCATTGCCCGGGCCGATACCAAGCGCCTCGAACTCGGACTGCAGGTAGTTGATCGTCTTCTCTTCGCCGAGTGTGGCAGGCGCGCGTCCCTCGAACTCATCCGAGGCCAGTACCGCGATGTGCTGGTGTAGCATCGCTTCGATTTCCGCAGTCTCGGATGCTGCCTCGACTACTGGCTCGGCTACTTCATTCGGCTCTGGGCTGCAGCTAATGAGCAATGTGCAGCTGAGCAGGGATAGGCTAAGTAGTGCAAGTGGCTTCATTATTTTCTCGGCTGGATTGGCAGGATTGAGGAGCGCAGAATAGCGGCATTGGCCCTGTTCCGTCTATAGTTCTCGTACCTGCATTGCCTGTTCACCAAAGCGGCTGTCGGCACTAGAAGGCGTTTTTCGTATGTCTCCCGAGATCTTAGGCACCCCACTCAAGGTCCTATTCTATAAGGCTCCAAAAATAAGAGTTGACAATAAATCCCTATGTGTTAATTTTTTAACACAGTGCTAATAAATTAACACTAACTAGTTAAGTGTGTGACTACATCTGCTGTAGAGGAGGGTTTTGGCATGACTAAGGCAAGTAAGTTGAGCCGGCGTGAACGGCAAATGATGGACATTATCTATCGTCTTGGAGAGGCTAGTGCTAAGGAGGTTATGGAGAACCTAGAGGATCCTCCTAGCTATTCTTCCGTAAGAACACTGCTTCGCAAGTTGCTTGAGAAAGGTCATGTTGATCATCGCGAGAGCGGTCTGAAATATGTCTACTATCCGCTGGTTGAAAGAAAAGTCGCATCAAAATCTGCACTGTCTAATCTAGTGAAAACATTCTTTAGTGGTTCACCGCTGCAAGCTGTGAACTCCTTACTGGATATGGACAGCAATGAAATTTCCGACGAAGAGCTCGAGCATTTGCAGGCTCTGATTCTCGAAAAGAAAAAGGCGAATAAGAACCGCGCTAAAAAATAACTGCGAAGAGAAACTGGGGTAACTAACTATGGAAAATATGGCATTACTCGAATCTTTGATTGCGATATTGCGCGATCAGTCATTTCTGCAATACAGTCTGGACTTGTTGTTGAAGTCATCAATAATTATTGGGCTGACTTATACGGTCGCTACGGTTTTTCGTAGCACTCTACCCAATAACAGCTCGCACCTGCTTTGGCTTAATAGCATGCTGTGCGTCGCACTACTGCCGCTAGTCATGTTTATTCACTCCTCCTTCCTCACGGTCTTTCTAGACGCTGAATCGATAACGGTGATTACTATTCAAGCGAGTTCTGTCGGTGCTGTAGGGCTTGCGGAACGAGGCTGGGACTCTCTATTGGGATTTGGCTATGCCCTAGTTGCGTCTTTGCTACTCCTGAGGTTGCTGTTCTCTGCGATCGCTCTTAAGCGAATAGACGCCGATGCGATTTTCTGCACCGAAAAATCGATATTGCGCCAGCTGAGACGCAGTAGCGAATCTCTCGAAATAACTCGGAATATTGCAATTAAATTTAGCGAAGATATTGCATCTCCGATGTCCTTCGGATTGTTCAAGCCGGTGGTGATCTTGCCCACTGTTGCGAGCGAATGGGCCGACACGACGCTTGAAGATGTCATGTTGCATGAGCTCGCCCATATTAAACGTCTGGATTGGCCGACGATGCTTTTCTGCCATGTGTTGACTAGCGTGTTATGGATAAATCCATTGCTTTGGCTTGCTAAGAGTCGAGTCAATGAGGCGGCCGAGCAATCCTGTGACGCGACTGTGCTTCGCTGCGGCAAAGACGGTGTCGGTTACGCCGAGGATTTACTGCGTTTGGCCAGAGAGAGTTTGGCGAATAAGCAGACCCCCCTTCTGGCTCAATTAATGTTTGATGAGAGTAATTTGACTATGAGAATTCGAAATATATTAGATGGGAAGTTAATTGGAAAAGCCAGCAAGGTATTTGTCGCGGGTTTAACGCTTAGTGCTCTGCTAATAATGAGTGCTTGCAGTGGCGTAAATCTGTTCGGATCGAACCTGCAAGACCAGGAGTTCTTACCAACAGTGGCTGAACCACCACAATATCCTACAAGGGCTGCTAACGAGGGCATCGAGGGCTGGACTTTGCTGAGTTTCACAGTGACAGCTGATGGTTTGGTAGAGGAGAATTCAGTCGAGGTTCTCGATGCAGAACCTGCAGAAATATTTGATCGGGCTTCTATCAGGGCTGCCCAAAAATTTGAGTTTCAGCCGCGAATTCGCAACGGCAGGGCCGTTGATATAGCTGGGGTACAATATGTGTTTAGATTCGAATTAGAGGATGAGGGACCTCAGCCTCTATCTGAAGGGCAACGTTCTCCGCCTACCGCAAGATCTAGAAGAAACTAACATTACTGTTTCTCGGTTTTGGTTCGGTTTCTAAAAAATTGAATCCCCAGATAAGCTGGTTCAAGGATGGGATTGGCTTACATCGTCGCCAATAAATTCAAAACGTTTTAGTGTTTTTCCGTCCCGCTCTATAGTTTCGAAGAACATGTCCAGTGGTCTAACCCAAAGACCGTGTTCGCCATATAAGGCACGATAGACCACCATCGGCTCCTGAGTTTCGCTGTGATGGGCAAGTTCAACCACCTCATATTCGTTACCCTTGAAGTGGCGGTACTTGCCTTTCTTGAAGTCTATTCTCTTTAAGAGGCTGTCGCTCATAGGTCAGTGTCCGTCGGTCGTGGAGAAGGAGGAGGGCGTTGTCCATCTAGTCCCCGCGGGCCGGGGAACCCGGTTCCACCGTCTCTGCCTCTGAAGCCATCGCGGCCGTCTCTAGGACCGCCACGCTTAACAAATTCCAGCGCCGCTTGTCTTTCTTCTTCAGAAAGCAGTACTAGGATTTCACTGGTCTGATCGTGAGATAGCGCCTGATAGCGAATATTGGCTTCACGCAGCTCGGCGAATGCGGCGTTAAGCGCATTGGCATCGAAGGGTTGAGCCGACATCAGATTATTAACTTGCCTCTGGGCGTTCATCATCTCGCGTCGTATCGGAAATATCTCCGAGAAGCTCTCTCGCAGCTGTGGCTCCAACTCGCTTCGACGTGACTCTTCAAGATCGCGCACAATCCAACCCACATTGGGCGGCAGAGGCCTGCCAAACCGCTCGCCTTGGAAGCTCGCGATGCGAAAGGCAATGCCGCCAACGAAAAATAAATTAATCGATATCGAAAGCAGCAAGCCTAGCAGGAAGATTCTATTTTTAGTCATGACTAGAAGCTGGTCTCTGTGTAGTCAGTTAAAGATAACATCGCGAGTTCGTCGTCCCAGTATTGAAAGCCATCGTCCTCGATGCCAACACCAAAACTAAAGTAATTGCCCAATACGATCCCGAATACCAGTGGGATGCACGCAGCTATGGCCGGGCGCCAAACTTGCTTGCCAAAATTTTCTTCCGGTATCAGCCAGCCCATTACTTCTTCAAAGAAGCTCCTGTTACGTTCCGGCAGTGACTGATTCAGTATGCGATTTTCCAGATCGGGAAAGCTTGGCACCTCTATCTGTCCCATAATCTCATCAACCTGCCATTGTTGATTAAGCAGCGTCCTCGCCTCAATATCATTGGCAAGGAAGGACTGGCACTCGGCGCGCAAGCTTTTCGGCCAGCGTGCGGACTCTGCGCCGTAAAGATCAATGATTCTTGTAAATTCTTCTAGAGTCATCAAAGTTCCTATTTCGTCTAATCCTTGTTTGGCTCAACTTGCTTTTGGTTATTAGCTGCTGGTCGTTAACTTCTCGCGTAAGCTACGTTTGGCTCTAGCGATGGCGGATTCCAATGCCTTAACAGAGATATTCATAATAGCAGCAGCTTCTTTGTTGGAGAATCCCTGATAGTGACACAGGCTCAATGCACTGCGTTGATTCTCTGGTAGAGCGCTTATTGCCTCTCTCAATAATTTCACTTCGTCGTTCTTTACATCGATTGACTCTTTCTCTTTCGATGTTGAGTCATCCGCTTCGTCATCGAAGGAGTCTTGTGTTTGCATTCTCCCGTGCTTGCGTAGGTAGTCTATGCAGAGGTTGTGAGCGATGCGGTGGAGCCAGGTGGTCAGCTTCGACTTCTTTGACTCCCACTTCTGCGCATTTGTCCATAACCTGAGAAATACCTCCTGGGTGATGTCCTCCGTGTCTTTCTGGTTTCCCAGAAGTCTATACGCGTAATGACTGATCGATTTGAGATGCTGTTTGACCAAGGTCTGATAGGCGGTTCTGTCGCCCATGCAAACTGCTTGCATCAACTCTTCGTCAGTTATCTCGGTATTGCTTGGCTCGATAGATCTAGACAATGTTTCGCTTAGTGTCCTTTATCCTGCTTCGTCATACAGTCTATCGTACGATAGCTTGATTCGAGCAGTGCCTAACGGCGCTCTGCTCGAATCAAGCTGTCTACCAGTTGAACCTATTCCTTACGCTATACTATTCGCGGATCGCCTTCCTTAGCTACCCTTCTCTTCGTGAGTCTTTAGGCCTGATGAGGTCTGCCGCCGTGACGCCGACCGGAGCCTCGACGACCACCGCGTTGGGGGCGCAATTCCTCAGCGCTTAACAAGCCATTGTTGTCATTATCAAGCTCGAGGAAAATTGCTTCCTGATACTCTTGTAGACTAACAACGTCATTGCCATCGACATCCATTTCCTGGAAGCGTGCCGTAGCCCGTTCAGTCATTGCAGCCCTGCGTTCCTCCATGTGCGCGATCTGTTCTTCACTGGGCTCGCGTTCCCCTCGGTTCCCCGGTCCACGTCCGGGGCGCGCATTCAGCAATTCATCGAGAGTCAGCACGCCATTGCCATCGGTATCCAAACGACTCAGGCTCTCGGAGCCGCGTGCTTGAAATTCCTCGAAATTGACTGAACCATCTCCATTGGTGTCCAGATTCGCTAGTACTCGATGGCGGCTGGATTCGTCATCTGCCGCAAACGCTGAGCCCGAAAGCCCAAATATGCTCATTGCAATTACTCGTGATAATTTGTTCATAATTCCTACTCCTGAAATTTCTCTGGCTCTTGCAAAAACCGGTTAAAAGGTTGTGCTGCAGTCAATGATCTATACGTGGCATTGGGGAAAACCCTTCGCTGCACTGCTCCAATGGCTGAAAAGCGCTGGCCACGGGCGAGAAGTGGATTATTTGATTCACTAGCTAGACCGTGTAAGCTAAGTGAACCGGCATAGAATCGGTACATTGCCTCGCAACTAGCCAACAAGAAATAGGTAGTAATTATGGTCGCAACGATGAAAGTTAGCCGCACAAGTATTAAGAATTTATTCCTAGCCACGTCATTGTTGACTGGCTGGTTTCTGACAAGCTCGGCATTGGCGCAGGAATATGTGCTCGATCCGAACTGGCCGCAGCCCCTTCCTGAAGGCATCGAATGGGGTCAGGTTCCGAATGTAACCATAGATCAGGAAGGCTTTATCTATGCCTTTCATCGCGCCGAGCCGCCCATCCTGAAATTCTCGCCCAGTGGTGAGTTGGTCGACACATTTGGAGACGATTGGGTCGCGACAGCACATGGCTTTCGTGCTGCGCCAGATGGCTCCTTATGGGCCACTGATTACAATCCCCAGAACGGTCATGTGGTTACGCAATTTGATACCGATGGCAGGGTCATGCTGCGTCTCGGTACTAGGGGGTTCAGAGGAACCTTGCCGAATACTTTCGATGGTCCCGCAGATTCAGCCGTAGCTGCTAACGGTGACATCTTTGTCGCCGATGGACACTGGAACAACAGAATCGTTAAGTTTAGTAAAGAAGGTAGATACTTAATGGAATGGGGTGGCAAGGGAGCCGGTCCCGGCCAATTCGATCTCCCCCATACCATCGTCATCGATAGAAGAGGGCGTGTGCTAGTTGGCGATCGCTCGAACCATCGCATCCAAATATTCGATCAAGAGGGCACGTACATCACCGAGTGGGATCAGTTCGGCTGGCCTAGTGGCATGTTTATCGATCAGAATGACATCCTCTATGTGGCCGACTATCAGAGCAAGCGCGGTGTAACCTATGGCAGCGCCGAGGACGGCACCGTTATGGGCTTCATCGAGGGCTCTGAGCCAGAAGGCGTGGTGGTTGATGCCGATGGCAATGTTTACACCGGAGAGGTCACCGGTGGAGAGGGTGGCGAAGGCAGTATCATGCGTAAATTCATCAAACAGTAAGCTTCGCAGGCGGGTCTGCAAATGACCCGCCTGCAAATTTCTGCTAGAATCCAGCCTCATTTTTAACGAGTCATAGTGAGTATTCGGCCTCTCGGTTGGAGCCTCAGATCAATGAATTTCTTAGTAGGTTACAAGCCTCTAGCAGTCTTAAGGGTTATGCATCGCGTATGGAATTAGCTGAAGAAGATTTAAATGAACACCACCTCGACGAGAAAGAAGTAGTCGATGTAGTCGTGCGCTTCGCTGGAGATTCTGGCGACGGCATGCAGTTGACCGGGAATAATTTCACCGAGGCCACCGCGCTCTACGGGAACGATCTGTCGACGTTCCCAGACTTTCCCGCCGAGATTCGTGCGCCTGTCGGTGCAACCTTCGGCGTCTCCGCGTTTCAGATTTACTTCGGTGCCGAGGATGTGACCACTGCCGGAGACGCGCTCGACGTGCTCGTTGCTATGAATCCTGCCGCACTGATTACTAACATAGATAATCTGGTCGATGGCGGGTTGCTCATCGTCGATGGCGGAGCGTTCACGGCCAAGAATCTGACTAAGGCCAAGTATCCGGGAAATCCCTTAGAGGATGGATCCCTAGAAAAATTTCGCGTCCTCGAGATCGATATTACGAAGCAGGTTCTGGCCGCCGTCGCAGAGTTTAATCTCGGTCACAAGGCCGGGGTGCGTAGCAAGAATATGTGGACTCTGGGACTGGTACTCTGGTTGTTCGATCGCGATCGCGACTCGACCATCGAGAGCCTGAAGACAAAATTTGCCAGTAAGCCGGACATAGCGAACGCAAATATAGCCGCTTTGAACGCGGGCCATGCATACGGCGAAACGGCCGAGCTACCTGCCGGAATACATGTCTACAAAGTGCCGAAGGCAAAAGTTTCACCCGGCACCTATCGTAATATGACTGGCACGAATGCGCTTGCTTGGGGTCTGATTGCCGGTTCCGAGCTCGCGAACATAGACCTGCTGTTCGCCACTTACCCGATTACACCAGCATCGAATCTATTGCATGAATTGGTGCATCATCGCGACTTCGACATCAATACATTTCAGGCAGAAGATGAAATTGCTGCCGTGTGTGCCGCAATCGGCGCATCCTTCGCCGGTTCGCTAGGTGTTACCTCGAGTGCCGGCCCCGGCATCGCTCTAAAGTCTGAGGGAATAGCGCTGGCCTGTGCGACTGAGCTACCTCTGGTAGTTGTTAACACGCAGCGCGGCGGCCCATCGACTGGTCTACCGACTAAGAC
>NVUL01000010.1 GCA_002401885.1 SAR86 cluster bacterium | reverse complement strand
AGCAGTGGTGGTTGGTGCTAGAATACGCGTCCTTTTTCGTGCCAAGGCCGGTAATCTCTGGCCTAGGTGCATTTACAAACGGTTTTTCAACTTTTTTAACTTAGGGGCAGCGAATTACTGCTTTGATAGTTGAGTTGTTCTGGTTTTTAGCCAGAGCGCATAGGGGTTTGGAGTTTCGATATGTCAGATATAAACAAAGTGGTTTTAGCTTATTCAGGGGGTCTTGATACCTCGGTAATCGCGAAATGGTTGCAGCAGACTTATGACTGCGAAGTGGTGACGTTCACTGCCGACATCGGTCAGGGAGAAGAGGTCGAGCCAGCGCGGTTGAAAGCCGAAGCTATGGGCATTAAAGAAATCTACATAGAGGATCTCCGTGAAGAGTTCGTGCGTGATTATGTGAACCCAATGTTCCGTGCGAATGCTCTGTATGAAGGTGAATATCTGTTAGGCACTTCCATCGCCCGCCCATTAATTGCCAAGCGACTCGTAGAGATTGCGGCGGAAACTAGTGCGGACGCTATTTCCCACGGAGCGACGGGAAAAGGAAACGATCAGGTACGATTCGAGCTCGGAGCCTACGCGCTTAGTCCTGGCATCAAAGTAATCGCGCCATGGCGAATCTGGGATCTGAATTCGAGAGACAAATTACTGGCCTACTGTGCCCAGAACAACATCTCCGTAGAGAAGAAGCTCGGAACGAAATCGCCTTACTCCATGGATGCCAATCTACTTCATATCTCCTACGAGGGTGACGTGTTGGAAAACCCGGCCACAGAGCCTGAGGAAGATATGTGGCTCTGGTCTGTATCGCCGGAAGCGGCACCGGATGTTGCGACTTATATCGAGCTGGAATATGAGCGTGGCGATATCGTCGCAATAGATGGCGAGAAGATGTCTCCTGCTACGGTGTTGGCAGAACTCAATCGCATCGGTGGAGCAAACGGAATCGGTAGGGCAGATATAGTTGAGAATCGCTATGTGGGCATGAAGGCGCGCGGTTGTTATGAGACTCCCGGCGGCACTATCATGTTGAAAGGGCATCGTGCGATGGAGTCCTTGACCCTCGATCGTGAGTTAGCTCATCTGAAGGATGAACTGATGCCGCGCTATGCGACCCTAGTCTATAACGGTTATTGGTTCTCCCCGGAGCGATTCGCATTACAGACTCTTATCGATGAGTCGCAAAAGTTTGTGAACGGCAAAGTAAGACTTAAGCTCTATAAGGGCAACGTGGTAATTGTTGGTAGGGAATCTCAGGATTCTCTGTTCGATGAAAATGTCGCGACATTCGAAGACGATGCTGGCGCCTATCATCAGGGCGATGCTGAAGGCTTTATCAAGCTGAATGCCTTGCGACTAAGAATCGCCGCAGAAAAAGGTCGATTGTAAGCGGCTACAACTCCATTCATCGACTGGCTTATTCGGCGTAGACTTTCTTGCGAAACTCGCAGAGGTCTTCGATAACACAGGCTCCACAACGGGGCTTGCGTGCCAGGCAGATGTAGCGTCCATGTAGAATTAGCCAGTGATGAGCATCGAGCAGGAATTCCTCTGGCACTAATTTTATTAGGCGGCGCTCCACTTCCAACACGTTCTTTCCAGGCGCTATGCCCGTGCGGTTCGATATTCTAAATATGTGTGTATCTACGGCCATAGCGATCTGACGAAACGCTGTATTCAGCACCACATTTGCAGTCTTTCTCCCAACGCCGGGAAGTGCTTCTAGCAATTCTCTTTTATCCGGCACAACCGAATCATGTTCTTGAACTAAGATCTCGCAGGTCTTGATGACATTGGCAGCTTTAGTATTGAACAGGCCTATCGTCTTAATGTACGTTTTTAGCCCGCTAACTCCGAGTGCAAATATTTTCTCGGGAGTATTGGCGGTCGCGTAGAGTTTTTCCGTCGCCTTGTTGACGCTGACATCGGTCGCCTGTGCCGAAAGGATAACCGATATCAACAACTCGAAAGTGCTGTTGTATTTTAGTTCGGTTCTGGGCTCTGGGTTTTCGCGTCTAAGGCGCGAAAAAATTTCTGTTCTTTTTTCTTTATTCATTCTCTGCTTAGCCTGCCGGTAACTCGTGCTCTCTTAACGGGAACAGGCGCTTCTGGCTCATCAAATGCAGTACGACTCGTTAGTTGTGAAAGTGAATTTACTAACGCGACTAGCATGCCTAATAATATGAGAACCCCTGCCTGGGTGTTGGCGAATCGAAAGAAGCGCGTGTCGTCTAGTTTGCTTACTACGGTGGAGAGTTCGTTACTCATGGGAAGTAATAGCTGCCAGTTAGCGAACAGCGTCCCGCTAACCAGTAATTCCCTGCAAGAAGCGAGTACAACGAGAGCGATTAGAAATCCGAATCCGGTTCTCGCGGCATCCAGTGTAGCTTTGGGCCAGGAGGATTGTGCGGCGACCGTCTCCATGCGAATTAAGATAGCCACGTTGCAGCAGATCAGTGGAAGGTAAACGCCGAGTCTTAAAAATAGCGGATAGAAGTAAAGTTGGCTTATTGTTTCTACAATGGTGGTGTAACTGGCGAGTATCAGCATATACCAAACAAGGCGCCATTTGTGTGCGATAGTCCCCTTTAACAGAGAGGCGGTAAGACAGGAAAGCACGCAGACAAAAAATGTCGCGACACCGAGTCCAATGCCATAGGCAAGAGTGCTGGAAACGGCCAACACTGGGCTCAGGCCGAGTAGTTGTATCAGAACAGGGTTGTTCTCCCAAACCATGCCTTCTGTTCGTGCCTGAATCTCTAGATCATTCACGGTTTTATTGGCGCCTCATTAGAGCGTGATCTTTCGGACTTGCCGCGCAATCCATGCCCAAAGATTCGTGGCCTGCAATACTGATCTAGAATTGGGGCGCAGAAATTGCCAAACAATACGGCGAAAGCGATCGAATCGAGATAGCTGCCCCATACCCGTATGGAGTAGATGGATACTCCGATAATGATACCGTAAACAAGCTTGCCTGGCCGAGTGGTGGCGGCGCTGACCGGGTCCGTGGCAATAAAGAATGCGCCGATCATGGTTGCGCTTCCAAAAAGATGAAGATAGGGAGTGCCGTAAATCGCAACACTCCCGGGGGCATAGAATAGGGCGGCTAGGACGAATACGGTTGCTATGATTGCCAAGGGTATATGCCAGCTGATTATCTTCTTGTAGAGTAAGAAGAGGCCGCCGAATAAGTAACCGATGTTGATTATCTCCCATGCCGTCTCTGAGCCCGTTGCAAACAGGGAGGCTCCTGATTCCCTAGCTGCAAATATCGCACTTTTGCCGGCCATCTTGAATTCGATAAGAGGAGTAGCCATCGCTAGTCCATCGATAAATTCACTGATGTCGATGGCGCCTGATGCGGCGAACGGGAAGGCGAGTAATAGGGCCTGCTTGAACCCGCTCCAACTCAGTGGGCTTAGAAATTCTCGCTCTGGGGTTATTGTAGGTATGCCTAGATTATCGACGATCAGTGGTCCGTTGATTACCTCATTCGGGATATGCCAGCCAGTCATCTCTAGAGGGAAAGCCAGTAATAACATTGCATAGCCGCACATTGCTGGGTTGAAAGGGTTGTGCCCAAGCCCGCCATACAGATGCTTAACAATTACTACCGCGAAAACGATTCCAAGCGCCACAAGCCACCAAGGCGATCCAGGAGGAATGGCGATGGCGAAGAGTAACGCAGTAACGAGCGCGCTTCTGTCAGATAGATGCGAACGTATATCTCGGTTCCGCAGCCGCAGCATTGCGGCTTCGGCAATTACTGCGAATGATATCGAGATGGCTATGTTGATTAGAATTCCAAAACCAAAAAACCAGAGTGAGGCGAAGATTCCAGGAAGAAGCGCATACAAGAGTGTTTGCATGAGCTGGGCAATATTTCTACCGCTGTGTTGGAAAGGCGCGCCGGCCTTTAAACCGCTCATTTATTCTTCTCGTTTCTACGGGCTTTCACACGAGCCACTGCTGCGGCGATATCTCGGCTCGCTTGCTCCTTGGAGATAAAACCCTGTTCGTCTTTCGGTGTCTTAACTGCTTGCTCGGCTGCTAGCTTAGGTTTTAGAGACGCATCTGGCTTTCTCGACAGTGCCTGGTCTTTTTCTTTCTTCACGCGGTATTGGCGGAATTGAAATCTTTGCTGCCAGTAATCGCTGCGCTCTAGACTCTGGCTGCGAGTCTCAATGAGTTTCTTGCTCTCTTTGTAGATGCTAACTAGTGGTATATGGCTAGGGCAGACGTAGTCGCAAGCGCCGCATTCGATGCAGTCAAGCAAGCCATGCTCGAGCAGCTGTGTGGTATCTAATGTCTTGCTGAACGCGAAGAGTTGTTGTGGCAGGAGATTGGAAGGACAGGCATCTGCACAGAATCCACAGCGTATGCAAGCCTGCTCTGCTTCCGGAGTTGGGAATTCAATTGCGCTCGCCGCGATGAGGCAGTTTGTCGTTTTACAAATAGCGGCTTTATCACTACCAAGTTGGCTCCCCATCAGTGAGCCGCCAACGATGATCCTTTGTTCAAGGCTAGCCTCGATTCCGCAGAGTTCGAATAGGAAGCCTGTTGCGGTGCCAATAAGTACTTCAAAATTTTTCGGTGTCTTCAGTGCCTGACCGCACAGCGTGGTGAATCGACTGATGCAAGGTTTCCCCTCGACTACTGCCTCATAGGCGGCATACGCGGTGCCGACATTGTGCATTACTATGCCATTGTCAGTCGGATGCTGGCCTGTTGCTATCTCACTACCCGTGACACATTGAATGAGTTGTCTTTCAGAGCCTGCGGGGTATTTGCTGGGTATAAGTACAAGCTCGCAGGTCTGATCTAGACTCATCTCGTTTTGCAGGGCTTGCTTGAGCGCGGCTATTGCGTCTAGCTTCGTGTCTTCGATAGCGATTATACAGCGCCGTGCTGCACTGGCCTGCTTTAATATCTCAGCACCCAACACAACCCTGTCCGCACGTTCCCTGAGGAGAGATTCATCTGCCGTGATGTACGGTTCGCACTCCGCAGCGTTTATGATGAGAAATTCGATCGCAGATTCGCCGTAGATACTGAGTTTGTCTGCAGTAGGAAAGCCGGCGCCTCCCATGCCAATGACTCCGGCGTCACGTATGAGAGAAACTATGTCTGCGCTAGAGAGCTGCGAATAATTTGTGTGGGGTTCGAGTTGCAGCGCCTCATCATGACCGTCGGCTGCGAGGCTTATGCATAGTTGCTGTTGTTCAGAATGGTCTGCAACAATCAAATTTTCAATCGAAGTTATCACGCCTGAGGTAGGGGCATGCACGGGCACGTCAGAACAGCCTTCTACGGACATGTTCAGGACAGCCAATTTCTGATACTTGCGGACTTGGTCGCCGATGTCGACTAGCAGGGTAATCTCTCCACTACCCTCTGCACCAATTGGAATAGTTAACTGCTGTGGAATCGGCGTCGACATTATCCGCGAGCGCAAAGAGCGTTCTTTAAACGGGTGGGGCTGGATGCCGCCTACAGTTCTCCTAGCAAATATTGGGTCGCTGTTGAAAAATCTCACGGCTAGCTGTTTTAGGGTGCTCACGAGTTCACTCCAGATGAGCTGTGCTTGTCGAAATAGAGCGATGCCGTGTGCGAGAGTGAGGGTGTTAGTTGGTTGATCATATCTATGCAATCTACGGGACAAGGCTCGACGCACAGATCGCAGCCTGTGCATTCAGTTTCGATTACCGTGTGCATGAATTTAGGTCCGCCCAGAATCGCATCTACAGGACAGGCTTGAATGCACTTGGTGCACCCGATGCACTCATCCTCTCTAATTACCGCAACACAGAAGTCTCTAAATTGGCCGTGAGCTGGATCGAGCTCTCGTACAGGCTCATTGAGCAATTCGGCGAGTTCCAGAATTGTCTCAATGCCCCCAGGCGGACATTTATTGCACGCCTCGCCCAAGCTTATGGATCGAGCATAAGGGAGGCAGCCAGGGTGCCCACACTGCCCGCATTGAGTCTGTGGCAGTGCGCGATTAATCCTATTCACGAGAGATTTCTGTGCCGTTAGTTGCTGGCGTAAGTATCGATTAATCTTTAGAAGCGCGAACGCGATGATCAGCAAGAGGCTCGAACTAATGACGAGCTGTGTGAGCCAATGTGAGATCAGGGGTAGCATCGTTTTATGCCAATCCGGCGAAGCCAAGTAGGCTGATTGCTACCAAGCCTGCGGTAATGAGTTGAATGGCACTGCCTCGAAATGGCGCAGGAATATCCGCGAATTGTAGGCGAATGCGCAGGGCGGAAAATCCTACAATCATCAGGGAGTAGCCTAGCGCAGCGCCGAAGCTGTAGGCGATATTTTCGCTGAGGGCAAGCACGCTGGTGCTGCTTAATAGTGCTGCTCCCAACACAGCGCTATTGCCGCCCGTTAGAAATAGAAGCAGGCCTTGCTGCCTTGTTGAGAAGGGAAATCTCTTCGCGGTCACGTGCAAGAAAAGTGTGGTCAATAGGGCGCTTGTCGCTACGAAGACGACTAGGCGAAAGAATTCTAGATGAAGCGGCAGCAGTAAGAATCGATAGATAGACAGGTTAACAACAGAGGAGAGCAGAAGGACAACGAAGTTAAAAAGGGCAAATTCTATAGCTTGTGGTAAACGCCTCGTCGAATAGAAGAGAGAGGAGACGCCGAAAAGCTGAATCAATATCAAATTATTGACGAGAGCAGCGGCAACAATGATGCTGAGGTAGTTTGTCACGAAGCGATGCTTCTCCAACGTTTACGCTAGGCGGCTACTTGAGAGAAACCTCAGGAGCGCAGTGATAGCGAGTTGGCGAATACTATCATGCCCTCAGGCGCAGAACAGCTGAGTCGATTTGGGCGTTCGACACACCGTGTGGGTCTAGCGTGCGGTTTCTAGTCTTCGAAAAGGTTGGCCGAGTGGCTCGCAGGTATCTGATAGCGGGCAAGGATGTCGGCTTCGCTTTTTATAGCTTGTTCGTGGTTTATCACTAACTGATAGCCATTCTTGTTTTTCATCACCACGTCATCGAAGTCGTTGTTCTTAATCAGCTCGGCAAAGTGAGTGAAGTCTCTCACTAGCTCGCCATTAACGACCTCCACGATCCAGTTGCGCCAGTCGTGATAACCAAGATTAACATCGGCAGCCATGACTTGAAGTGCCACTACTAACTGTCGTCGGTCCGGAGAGCTCCACTCGTTGCGTGCTTGTAAGAGGCTTACCGGTGCTGTGCGACTCCAATCACTGCCCCAGCGTTTGATGAGGTTCATATTGAGAGGGACGAATAGGATTCCTCCATAGATATAGTACTCAGGGATTTTATCGAACTGTTCACCTGTAACCAGGCTGTAACTGTCGAGAGCCTCGCGTGCATCGAGGCTGGTTGTTCGAACTTCTCCCTGCCGAACATAAGTGATATCAACCGAGTCACCTACGTGGTGTAAATTTATGGCGTGTTTATAGTCGGTGAGTACATTCTCTGAAAGACGAATGCTGCCATCCTCGGCAATATCGAAATCATCGATTTGAAGAATGACATCATTCTCCTGCAACACGCCCTGTGCCGGGGCATCGTCGAAGACTTTTATTACCATTACGCCATTTTGCCCATCGCTTAGGCCGTAGGCTTTCTTTGCGGAAGGGCTGTCTAGAGTTTGTGTGCGGAAGCCCAGATCGGGGAAACCATCGTGAACGCCATCTTCACTGTCGGTTAGTACGTGTCGGATCATGCTGGGTGGAACGAAGTAACCGAGGTTCTCCGCGCGACCGCCGCTGCTGGCTTGCATGACAACGCCAACGATCTGTTGGTCGACTATGACAGGCCCGCCGCTGTTGCCAGGGTTGATGGCCGCATCTATTTGGCCGGCAAGCAGATAGGCGCCAGCATGCGCATACACCTGCTGTTCAACTCGGGAGAGGATGCCTTTGGTGATGCTTAGAGACTTGCCGCCCATTGGATATCCATACACGGAGACTTCCTGCAGTGGCTCAGGTAGGTCGCCAATGCTTAGCGCCTTCAGGTCACTAAAAAACCCCGGTTCGTCCACGGTTATTAGTGCGAGGTCGGCTTCATGTGAGATGAATGTGACTCTTGCTAGATAGCGTTTTGGATCGTTGTGCTTTTGCGCCTGTACGTAACTCGCGTTCGCCACGACATGTGCATTTGTCAAAATTTGATTGCCCGAGATAACCGAGCCCGAACCGCTGCTTTGCCTCGGTGTAAGCAAGCGCCACGGAGTAAAGTAGTCGGGTGCAGATTGCGTGGTGTAAATCTTTATCACAGAGTCTTCGATTGCTCTTATTTCGCTGTTTTGAGCTGTCGTGCCGTTACTAGCCAAGAAGGCGAACATAGATAGCGTCAGCAAAAACACGCGGGGTGGTTTGCCAAAAAAGCTGTTAGGAAAACGCATAGCAGAAGACCTCTGGTTCGAAATTTTGATACTCACACTGGCAGGAAGTTGCTCGCCAACACGCGATCGATTGCCGAAGCTTAATATGTTAACGACGGCAGCGCCAGTCACGTTGCACGGCTTGACAGCTTGGTCTGGCAACAAGACCTGCAGTTGATAGGACCTGTGCGGGATGAGTAATCTTGCAGATGCTTGCTGCAATTCTAGATTTGGGGCTCAGATCTTGAGTTCCAGAAACTAGGTGATTCGCATACCTGGCTGAGCGCCGGCATGGGGCTCGAACAACCAAATTTCTTTCCCGCCAGGACCGGCGGCGAGGATCATCCCTTCAGACATGCCAAACTTCATCTTGCGGGGCTTGAGGTTTGCCACGACGACGGTCAACATGCCGACTAGTTTATCTGGATCGTAAGCTGACTTGATGCCAGAAAAAACAGTTCGCGTAATGTCTTCCTCGTTTTTATCTTTGCCCAGATTCAATACCAACTTCAATAATTTGTCTGCGCCTTCGACATGTTCGGCGCTGGTGATCTCAGCGACGCGTAGATCGACTTTGGCGAAATCATTGAATTCGATCTCGTTCTCGAATCCCGTAGTGTTTTCTGCTTGCTGCTTCGCCGTATCGGACTTCGCTTTAGCCTGCGCCTGCTGTTCGAATTCTTTCTGAGTAGCATCTACCATAGCCTGCACCTTGTCAGTTTCCACACGAGTCATCAGCGGCTTAAATTTATTGATCTTGTGTCCAACCAAAAGACTATCGGCGTCATCCCATCGCAGCGGTTCGATAGCAAGAAACTGTTCTGCATCTGCTGCCATGTTGGGTAGCACTGGTTTTAGATAACACATGAGCAGGCGAAAGGCATTGATGCCAGTGCTGCAGATGGCCTGAAGCTCCGGTGATTGCTTGTCAGTCTTTGCAATAACCCAAGGTTCTTTGTCATTGATATACTGGTTCGCCTTATCGGCGAGGGCCATGATCAGACGAATCGCCTTACTGTATTCTCGTGCCTCGAAGTAATCTCCGATTTCGTTTTTTGCGGCTTGAATCTCGGCGAGTAGGTCGGGATTGTCTGGGTTTTCAGCAAGGTAACCGTCGAAGCCTTTACCGATAAAGCCAGCGCAGCGGCTTGCTATATTTACTACCTTGCCAACCAAGTCTGAATTGACTCTCTGTGCAAAATCATCAAGATTTAGATCCAGGTCGTCGATGCCATTAGATAGCTTCGCGGCTAGGAAATAGCGCAAATATTCAGGATTGAGATGGTCGAGATAGGTGCGTGCGTTTATAAACGTGCCGCGTGACTTGGACATTTTTGTGCCGTCCACGGTTAGAAAGCCGTGTACGTAGACCGCGGAGGGTGTTCGGTATCCGGCACTGCTTAACATCGCAGGCCAGAATAGCGTGTGGAAGTTGATAATGTCTTTGCCGATGAAATGGTACAGTTCCGTATCCTGACCCTGCTGCCAGTAATCATCGAAGTTATAATCTGTACGATCGCAGAGGTGTTTGAAGCTAGCCATATAGCCGATTGGCGCATCAAGCCACACATAGAAATATTTGCCGGGAGAGCCGGGAATTTCGAATCCGAAGTAGGGCGCATCACGACTGATGTCCCATTCTTTTAGTTCTGTATCTAGCCATTCCCTTAGCTTATTGGCGACAGCGTCTTGCAGTGTTCCACTGCGAGTCCATTCTGAGAGCATGTCTCGGAACTCAGGCAGGGCAAAGAAGAAGTGCTCGGAATCTTTCTCGATAGGTGTCGCGCCGGAGATCGAAGAGCGCGGATCGATTAGCTCGGCTGGGCTATAGGTAGAGCCGCAAGCCTCACAGTTGTCTCCATACTGATCTTCCGTCTTGCATTTCGGACAGGTGCCGGTGATATATCTGTCCGCTAGAAAAAGTTTCTTCTCAGGATCGAATAGCTGGGTGATGCTTCTTCTATTTATATGCCCGTTCTTATCTAGGATCTTGTAGATGTGTTCGGAGAGTTCTCGATTCTCTTCTGAATGGGTAGAATGAAAGTTGTCGAATTGAATCAGAAAGTCTGCAAAATCTCTCTGATGTTCATTGCTGACTTTTTCGATTAGCTGTTCTGGGGTAATCCCCTGTTGTTCAGCGCTGAGCATGATCGCAGTGCCATGTGCATCATCAGCACAGACATAGACGCAGTCGTTGCCTCGGAGTTTCTGCAGGCGAACCCAAATATCTGTCTGAATGGCTTCCATGAGGTGCCCAAGATGGATGCCCCCATTTGCATAAGGCAAAGCACTAGTAACCAATATTTTCCGCTGACTCACGTTCACTACCTACCGATTTTCACTGTCATTTAATGCGATTGCTTGGCTAAGCATTAGTCTCGCACTCTGTGTTGTTACTATTAGATTTCGATCATTTCGAAATCTTCTTTACCTACTCCGCATTCTGGGCACATCCAATCATCGGGTATGTCGTCCCAGCTAGTGCCGGCAGGAATGCCGTCGTCCGGTAGACCTAGAGCTTCCTCATAGACAAAACTACAGACCAAACACTGCCATTTCCTCACGACTTCCTCCAGATATTGATTCTGATTCAGCTGCTAGGCCACGGAAACCCGCTAGCTGATTATGATTCTGCCGAACCGCCTTGATGAGTTGATTCCGCGTACCAAAATCGGACAACGATAGTCATCACGATAGGCGCCGCATCATACTGCAAAGGCTGAGCATTTTCAGCCTGTTTTTTGTGCTGACTCGGTCTCCAAGCACAGCCACGAAGAAAGAGTAGAGTGAGCTTAAAAGCTAAATAAGGGATGAATCCATGATGGATTGCCTCTATCATTCGCGTTCTCTTGGCTACGCGAATTGGCAGAGAATCACGAGGCTATAGTCAGTGCGGCCCGAAGCAATTAATTAATCCTGGACAGAGAGTTATGAGTATTAAATCCGATCGTTGGATCAGGGAAATGTCAACTACGCAAGGAATGATAGAACCGTTTGTGGCCGACCAGGTTCGCTACGTGGACGGTGAGAAAGTGATTTCCTACGGCACTTCAAGCTACGGCTACGATGTGCGTTGCGCCACTGAATTCAAAATTTTTACCAATGTACACACGACCAGTGTTGTGGACCCTAAGAATTTTGATGAATCTAGCTTCGTCTCGATCGATGAGCCGTTCTGTGTAATTCCCCCCAACTCCTTCGCCCTGGCAAGGACGATAGAATATTTTCGCATCCCGAAAGATGTATTGACTGTCTGCCTGGGTAAGTCGACCTATGCTCGCTGTGGCATCATCGTCAACGTGACGCCGTTGGAGCCTGAGTGGGAAGGGCATGTCACCCTCGAATTTTCCAATACCACTCCCTTGCCTGCGAAGATTTACGCCAATGAGGGTGTGGCACAGATGTTGTTCTATCAATCCGACGAGCAGTGCGAAGTTACCTATAAGCAACGTGGTGGAAAATACATGGGTCAGGTCGGTGTTACGCCGCCGAAAGCTTGACAGCCGCTTTTACTGTGATTCCTGCCCTATGGCGATGTTTTTCTGGCGCATCACCGGGCCGTAGCTCGTATTAGTCAAATTTCTGGCGCTTTTCTGGCGCCTGTTAAATCCCTCAAAAAACGAGTCTGCCTCTACAGCCCTTGTACTGTCTAGCCCGACCAAAAAATATCCGGAATTACAACAGCTTGGAACAAAAATTGCTCTGTATAGATGCAATGGTCCGTCTTTAATCAGTGTGGACAGTATGGCTGATGCAAAAGAATTGAATTAGGCAGATTTTGTGTAGGTGGCAAGCACGGCAAGAGTACTACTGAACAATCCCATATTGTAAATTAGTCGCGCCGAAACTTACTGAGTAAATCGTCAAAAATGAAATTTAGTTTAGAAAGTAAAAGTTTAAATGGAATTGCAGAAGTAAAACAAAAAAACGGAGCATGCTAAGGCATGACAGCCAACAGCTTTATTGCAGTAGAAGGACGACGCAGTACACACGAATTCCGCCATTGCCTTTCAGGGTGCTGGGGAATTATTGCTGGTTCTAAATATTCTGCATGTGTTTAAAGTGATGGGCTTAGCCTTGTTGCAGAGATTCAACCACCCACGGAGTAATTTGTGGGCTCATACCGGCTCTTGCTGGTATGAATCAAAATTATAAAAATAGGATGATATAAATGACTTCGGCAACTGAAGCTAAAGTTTACGAACCGGTCTTACCAAATGGTGAGGCGTCAGATGAGAATTTAACGGCAGTAGTGGTGCGCTATGCGCCACTCGTAAAGCGCATCGCACATCACCTATTGCTGAGAATGCCTGCCAGTGTCCAGATTGACGATTTAATTCAATCGGGCATGATCGGACTGTTGGAGGCGGCGAAGAAATATGATGTCTCTAAAGGGGCGAGCTTCGAAACTTATGCCGGCATACGAATTCGTGGATCTATGTTGGACGAAGTCAGAAAGGGAGACTGGGCACCCAGATCGGTACACCGAAAGTCTCGAAAAGTTGCAGAAGCGATAAAGGCAATCGAAGCCCGTACGGGTAAAGATGCCAAAGACCCGGATATCGCCAAAGAACTGGAGATCGACCTCAACGCCTATTATGCGATATTGCAGGACGCTAGTGGCAGCCGTCTTTTTAGTTTCGATGACATAATGGAAGGCGATGATTCGGCTATCGAATTAGCAGCTGGCGAGCTTCCCGGTCCCTGTGACGGCTTGCAACGCTCTACATTCAAGGCGCATCTAGCCAAGGCTATCGATGGCCTGCCAGATCGAGAAAAACTTGTGCTCGCGCTTTACTATGACGAGGAGCTAAACCTGAAAGAGATAGGTGAGGTGATTGGAGTCAGCGAGTCTCGTGTAAGTCAGATACACAGTCAGGCGGCTATGCGTCTGAGATCGCGACTTTCCGACTGGGCCCGCTAGTCGACAGGCGTCGCTGGTGCTTTTGGGCAGCAATAGCTTACCTTCTCCGTTATAATCCCCAGCCCATATAGCGGGAACACCACAGTTCATGTCATCTGCAGCGCCAACAACCTCCTCGAATTTTGATACTGACAAGATCATGCTAACTGCACGCGAGCTTTTTTGTGCGCGTGATGACCGCGTATTGTTTAAGAATCTGAATTTTGACCTACCGGAGGGGCAGGTGCTGCAGGTTCAGGGCAGCAATGGCAGCGGTAAAACCACACTGATGCGTATTCTCTGTGGTTTGAACGATAGCTATGAAGGGTCAATAAAATGGTATGGACAGGAAATCGAAGACCAGGCTGCTAGTTTCTTTTCTTCGCTACTCTATATAGGGCATAGGGTTGGCGTAAGTAAGGTGCTAACACCAGTAGAGAATCTGCGCTGGAGTTGCAGCCTCAAGCAAGCGGTTAGCGACGAGCAAATTATGGCCGCGCTCAAAGAAGTCGGTCTGCGTGGATTCGAGGAGTCTCCTTGCTACACGCTATCAGCTGGGCAGCAACAAAGGGTCTCGCTAGCCAGGCTTATCATAAGTCCGGCGTCATTGTGGGTGCTTGACGAGCCATTCACTACACTGGATACAAAGGGAGTAGCACTGTTAGAAAATATACTGCAGCGCCAGGCCCACGAGGGTGGCTCGGTCATGGTGACTACGCATCACAGCTTGAGTATTCCAGAGCTAACAGTATTGAGTCTGGGTTAAGGTGGCCTCGATGACAGAAAAACAGACAACCACCTCAGCTGCGTTCTTCGCAACGCTGAAGCGTGACTTGCTTATCGCGTTTAAGAAGAAGAACGACATAGTTAACCCATTCATGTTCTTCATCATCGTCGTCTCGCTATTCCCAATCGGAATTAGCCCTGAGAGTGATCGATTGACTGAGATAGCGGCCGGTGTAATTTGGATCTCTGTGCTGCTAGCTTCAATGCTGTCGATGGACAATCTGTACAGATCTGACTTTGAGGATGGTTCACTGGAGCAGCTACTGCTCAGCCCTCATCCGCTGTTTTTCCTAGTACTAGCTAAGAATATAAGTCACTGGCTTGTAAGCGGGCTGCCGGTCGTGCTGGTATCGCCGCTATTGGCATATATGCTGGCGCTTCCCGAGGAGGCATATGGAACACTGGTGTTATCCCTGCTACTGGGTACTCCCATCATGAGTCTGGTTGGATCGATCGCTGTCGCACTCACGGTTGGCTTGGGCAGTCGCGGTCTGATATTGGCTGTCATTACCCTGCCCATGAGTGTCCCGGTCCTAATTTTTGGAACGCTGGCCGTCCAATCCACATTGAATAGCCAGTCTCCGCTCGGTTATCTAAGCCTCATGCTAGTCATGCTCTCGGTTTCCGTTAGTCTTGCTCCTCTTGCCTCGGCTGCAGCGCTTAGAATTAGCGTGAATTAGCTAGATCTGGCGAAGAGTGCTCCAATAACGGTCACGGCTCAATTACAATGAGTTACAATACGTAACGCGGTGGCCTTAGGGCTACGTGATATATTTGATCAGTTAACAAGAAGAGGGTAGGCGTTCGTCATGTGGGTATGGTTCTTCAAACTAGGTTCTCCGAAGTGGTTCTATGAACTCAGCGGGAAATGGCTGCCTTGGCTGATCGGAGCGATGGTTATTTTCATGACGGTTGGTGTGGTCTGGGGCCTCGTGTTTTTGCCTCCAGACTACCAACAAGGCTTTACCTCGAGAATTTTGATTGTGCACGTGGCGGTAGCGGGAACCTCTTTGGCCTTTTTCCCTTTGATGTTCGTGGCGGGAACTATCACCTTGGTCTGGCGTATGAAACTAGCCGATATGGTGGCAAAGCATGCGGCCATCCTTGGTGCCTGGTTCTCGTTCATTACGCTGGCGACCGGTTCTCTCTGGGGAAGCGTGATGTGGGGAACTTGGTGGGAGTGGACAGATAGCAGACTGGTATCGATGCTGTTCCAGTTATTTCTGCTTCTGGGCGTTATCTCTCTGCGCTCTGCGTTGGAAGATTCCGATGCGGCGGCAAAGGCCTGCGCCTTGCTCTCCATAGTGGGTTGCATCAACGTAGTCATAATTAAGTATTCCGTTGAATGGTGGAATACCCTGCACCAAGTGTCCAGCCCTGTCACTACGGATGCGAGCAGCCCGAACGGGCCAGAATTTTGGATAGCTACTTTAATCATGATCGTAGCGGTCTATCTATTTTTATCGGTTAGTCTGATCTTGTCGACGCGCAATGAAATACTAGAGAGAGAGCGCAAAGCGCAGTGGGTTCAGGACTTGGTTTTAAAGAGCTAAGCGAGTTAGGAAGTTAAGAACAAATATCGTAGGAAAGTAGATGTTAGATGCAATACAGTTTTCAACCTGGGCCGAATTTTTCGACATGGGTGGCTACGGATTCAATGTATGGTCGGTATACGCGCTCTTCGCCATTTTCGTTGCTATTAACCTAATATTCCCCTGGCGTAAGAAGCAAAAGATTATTCGTCAGCTAAAGCGTCGCATGACTTTAGATGCCGAGATTCAAAGTGAAGATGATAGTAGTGGCGATTAGGTCCCATTTGAGTATTAGTCGTTTCGGAGTAATAGATGAAACCCCATAGACGTAAGAAGCTCGGAATTATTTTGTTTATAGCCGCCGGCCTTAGCGTTGCCGTTGGCTTTACCGCCTTTGCGCTGAAGCAAAACATCAATATGTTTTATACACCAACCCAAGTTGCAGAAGGTGAGGTTGGGCCGGGCCAGCATTTCAGAATTGGTGGCATGGTAAAGACGGGAACGGTTCTTGGTGCAACTGACAGTCTAAAAGTGAACTTCGTGGCAACGGATTTCGTAAGCGATGTGCCTATTCAATATGAGGGAATCTTACCTGATCTATTTCGTGAGGGGCAGGGAATTGTAGCCGAAGGCGAAATGGACGCCGCCGGTGTCTTTCAAGCATCGCGAGTCCTGGCTAAGCACGATGAAAACTTCATGTCGCCAGAAGTGAAGGCCGCATTAGACGCAGCGGGCGCTTCTACCGAAAACCATATGCCTGCAGGAACAAACTAGATGATTCCAGAGGTAGGTCAGTTCTCACTGATATTGGCACTTTGCCTTAGCATGATACTCGCGACTTTGCCTATTATCGGAGCTTATCAGAATAATTTCCTGTGGATGAGCATGGCGCGCCCACTTTCGGCCGGTGTCTTTGTGTTCCTAGGTATAAGTATTGCTATCCTAGCTTACGCGTTTATTACCGACGATTTTTCTGTTCAGTTTGTCGCTCAACATTCTAATTCTCTGCTTCCTGATCGATACAAATTAACGGCGGTATGGGGTGGGCACGAGGGTTCATTTCTACTTTGGACATTCATGCTTGCGGGCTGGATGCTAGCCGTTGCCATTTTTAGTAATAGCATGCCGTTGGAATTCGTTGCTAGAGTCTTGGGCGTACTAGGTTTCCTCATTACCGGTTACATTTTATTCATGCTCGCGACATCGAACCCCTTCGATCGTATTGTGCCACTACCGCCAGTCGATGGCGCAGATTTGAATTCCGCGCTGCAGGATTTTGGTTTCATTATTCATCCTCCAACTCTCTATATGGGCTACGTGGGCTTTTCGGTGGTGTTCGCCTTCGCAATGGCGGCGCTATTGAGTGGAAAGATGGATGCGGCATGGGCGCGTTGGTGTCGTCCCTGGGCTAACGTGGCTTGGGCTATTCTCACTTTGGGCATTGCTCTCGGCAGCTGGTGGGCCTATTACGAATTAGGTTGGGGCGGTTGGTGGGCTTGGGATCCTGTCGAGAATCCACCTCTGATAACTTGGCTATTCGGCACAGCATTGATTCACTCCTTGGCAGCTACCGAGAAACGCGGCGTATTCAAGGCATGGACCGTGTTGTTAGCGATATTGGCTTTTGCAGGCAGCTTGCTGGGCACCTTTATTACGCGTTCAGGTTTGCTAACTTCGGTGCACGCGTTTGCGAGTGACCCAAGCAGAGGTTTCTTCATACTGGCCATTCTTGGCATAACCGTTGGTGGGGCCTTGTTGTTGTTTGCCTTTAGAGCGCCTCTAATGAAGAGTGAGTTTGGATTTGATCTGGTTTCGCGAGAGATCCTGTTACTCTCGAACAACATTATCTTGGTTGTGGCAGCGGCGTCTGTATTCTTGGGCACACTATTTCCGATGGTGTACCAGGCGATCACGGATGATCTGATCTCGATTGGCCCCCCTTACTTTAATACAATCTTTATCCCGTTGATGGGGCTGCTCGCATTGCTATTATCTATTGGTCCATTCACTCGCTGGAAGCGCACCTCGACGACTTATCTAATGCAACAGCTAGGTAAAGTCGCATTGGCGGCCCTCGCGTTAGGTGTTGTGCTGCCACTACTAGTTACACGCCAGGTCTCGCTACCCGCAACTCTAGCTGTCGCAATTGGTTCGTGGATCATGCTGGCGATGCTGCAGGATTTTGTGAATAAGACGGCGAATAAGGCAACACGCCTAAAAGGGCTTCGTTCGTTGTCGTTTAGTTACTATGGGATGCAGATGGCACACATGGGTTTGGCCATCATGTTGATCGGCGTAGCGCTGACTAGCAGTTTTAGCACAGAGCGCAGTGTGCTGTTGTCGCCCGGGCAGGATGTAGGGCTGGGCGACTATGTATTTCAGTTCGAAGGTACGGCTTCGGTGAA
The DNA here is from genome assembly GCA_002401885.1 of SAR86 cluster bacterium. GTDB lineage: Bacteria > Pseudomonadota > Gammaproteobacteria > Pseudomonadales > Pseudohongiellaceae > UBA9145. The sequence continues at coordinate 34,757 of NVUL01000010.1, read as the reverse complement.
TGGCCCGAACTATGTCGGAGAACAGGGGACCTTCACGGTATTGAAGGGCGGCGATGAAATAGCGACCCTGTACCCAGAACGCAGAATTTACTTGGCTACTAATACTCCTTCGACAGAGATGGCGATCGATGCGGGCTTCTTGCGCGATCTCTTCATCACGCTTGGCGAACAGAAAGAAGGGGACTCCTGGTCGATGACGATCTATGTCAAACCTTTCGTTCGATGGATATGGCTAGGTGCTATTTTCATGACGTTTGGAGGCATCTTAGCGGCAGCCGATAAGCGCTATCGACGCCTGCGTCGAAAACAGACGGAGTCGAGGCGCTCTCCGGGAAAATCGAATTCTATCGGAGGCGAGCTGCAGCCGAGCTCCTAGTACGAATCGATGGGTAAATTGAAATTCTATCTCCCGGTGCTCGGTTTTGTTGTTGTCGCGATCGCGCTTTGGCGTGGTCTATACTTGGACACAAAGACCCTGCCTTCGATGCTAATCGATAAGCCTATGCCAAACTTCGAATTAACTTCGGTAGATGGTAGCGACGTCAGCAATTCGGACCTACCTGCTCAAATATTCTTGCTGAATGTGTGGGGGTCGTATTGCCTGCCTTGCCTAATCGAGCATCCGACCCTCATGCGTTTGTCAGAAGAAGGGGAGATTCCTGTCGTAGGAGTGAACTATCGTGATCGGCAGGACTTAGCTATCGATTGGCTGCAGGAAAATGGCAATCCATTCTCGTTTAGCATATTGGATGAGAGCGGGCGCTTCGGCATCGACCTGGGTGTCTATGGTGCTCCAGAAACCTATCTAGTAGACGCGAACGGCGTCATTCGTTTTCGACATGTGAGCGTGCTCGACGAAACAGTTTGGCGGGAGCAGTTTCTGCCGGCGATAGCCGAATTGCGCGAAGAAGAAGGCAGATAAGAGGATGAACTCAACGCCAATACTCCAAAATCGCACTATGTTTCTAGCTGTTGCATCAATCATCGTATTGCTAGGCAGTTTGCTGCTGCCTAGCGCAACCTATTCACAGGTCGATACTTTCGAGTTCGATACCGAAGAACAACAAAATAGATTTCGTACCCTATCGGATGAGCTTCGTTGCCCTATGTGCCAGAACTCAAGCCTTTCAGGTTCTACGGGCGGGGTAGCAGAGGATCTGCGTAGAGAAATACATCGCATGATCATGGAAGGCAGGAGCGATAGTGAAATTATTCAATTTATGTTTGAGCGCTATGGGGACTTTATCCTATTTCGCCCGAGGCTAACGGCGGGAACAGTGCTGCTGTGGTTTGGGCCCTTGCTGTTCCTCTTAATCGGCGGCCTAATAGCCTTTGGGATTTGGCGACGGGCTAGAAAAATTAGTGACAGCGATACGGAGCTGAATAAGTCTCAGCAGGAACGTCTGCAGCAGCTGTTAGGCGACAAAACGTAAGTCAAATTTACCACTAAATTGGAATAACCCCTTGTTCTGGATATTTACCGCAATACTTTTCGTAATCGCCGTAGGCTTTGTCTTACTTCCGCTGTGGGTTCGCAATAGAGCCGAGTCATTTGTTGAAGATGCGTCGCGAAAGAATGAAAACATTGCTCTATTTCAGGAGCGTAGCGACGAGCTCGAAAACGAGTTGGCTTCTGGCAATCTCGACCAAGCTGAGTTCGATGTGTTGATTCAGGAGATGCAACAAAGCCTATTATCAGATGTCTCGGATGAAGAGCTACCAACAAAGGGCAAGACAAAGCAGGAGAAAAAAACGGCCACTAAGTCTCCTGCCTATAACTTATCCATTCCTCTGCTGCTTTGCCTATTGATGCCGCTCGTAGCCTACGGTCTGTATAGCGAGTGGGGTTTTAAGAATGATGTAGAATTGATGGGGTTGTTTCAGCGAACGGTGAACAATCAGGACAACCCACAGGAATCTCAGGATTTGATTATTAGCTTGGGCGAGGTGGTTCAGGCAGACGATGATCGGCCGTGGGCCTGGTATTTTTTAGCAGAAAATTTCGCCAGCATCGGCATGTTCAACGAAGCAGAGATCGCCTATACGCAATCGGCGGGGCGTATGGAAGAGACGCCTGAGAAAGCCCTCGTGCTGGGTCGAGTTGCGATGGCTAAGTATATCCTTGCCGAGTTTACTTTTACCGCCGACATCCTCGAAGTAATTGACGAAGCACGCGCGATTAATCCTAATGAAATTTCGATACTGCAATTGATCGCTGCAGACGCAGAAGAGCGGGAAGATTTTGAGACCGCTATCGAGTATTGGCGACTTATTATTCAGAGCAATCCAAATAGTGAGCAGGCCCAAATCCTTCGGCGCAGTATCGCCATCGCACAGCAGCGCTTAGCTGGAGATGGGCAAGATGTTGCAGCTGGGCCAACCATCGAAATTGATCTCTCGCTAGCCGAGGGCTTGGAACTTGATGGGAACTTGCGTGTCTTTGTGGCGGTACGCAATGCCGCTCAAGAGGGGCTACCTCCACTCGCTGCCATCGACCTTACGGTATCGGATCTACCCGCGAACATTCAACTCGACAATTCATACGCAGTCGGTCCGTTCAATATCTCTTCCGCTGATACGATTTTTGTTTCGGCATCCGTCTCATTCTCGGGCTCAGCCACACCGAGCTCGGGCGACTACCGCTCGCAGACTGACAACTTTTCGCACAATGGTAAGAGAGCTGTTATAAGTCTGGAAATAGTAGATAGAGTTCCCTGACTGGTAGTGAAAAACACGTACTGTCAGAACGAGAGTTGAATGTATTGGGCTGAATTTCTCACCATTGCAATTGCGCATTTCTTCGCCGTTGCCTCTCCCGGACCCGACTTTGCTGTTGTTATGGGACAGAGTGTGCGGTGTGGCACGCGATCTGGGATTTGGACGAGCCTCGGAGTAGGCAGTGCCATACTGTTGCATGTGGCATATTGCCTGTTAGGTGTGGCGCTGCTTCTTTCACAGTCACCCGCACTATTTAATGCAATGAAACTCCTGGCAGCGGGCTATCTGTTTTATTTGGGAGTGCAGTCAATTCGAAATTCTCTTATTCAAGCCGTGGGAAAAGGCGAAGCCACGCAAGGGCCGGCACCATCCGCGGCACGCGCATTTGGTTTAGGCTTCTTAACGAACGGCTTAAACCCGAAGGCCACACTGTTTTTCCTCGCTCTATTCACTGTCGTCATCGATCCCAATACACCGACCACCGTCCAGATCATGTATGGCTTATACCTTGCGGTAGCGACATTCCTTTGGTTCGCGCTTTTATCCCTAATCTTAGGGATTCCAAGGGTGAGAGTCTTCATTCTAAGAATGGGGGTATGGTTGGAGCGCGCCATGGGGGCGATCTTAATATCGATCTCCCTGCAGATAGCGCTAAATGGTGTTTAGATGAGAATGGTAACTAGGCGAAACAGGGCGCAGGGCGGTGCATTTGAGCCAGAATCTGCGGTATAGTTGCGATCAAGGTAAATTCATATGCCAGATAACAGTCAAGTAACAGAGCTAATCGATAAATTCGGAAGACGGGTGGATTATATCCGCCTGTCAGTTACCGATCGTTGTGATTTTCGCTGTGTCTATTGCATGACCGAAGATATGACGTTCCTACCACGCGATCAGATTCTGTCTCTAGAAGAGTTATATCGCGTCGCGAAGGTGTTTACCGAATTAGGCGTTAAGAAGATTCGACTAACCGGCGGCGAGCCGATGGTACGAGGCGATGTGATGTCGCTAATCGAAAAATTGGGCGCGCTTGACGGGCTCGAAGAACTTCTCCTGACTACCAACGGTGCACAGTTGGAAAAATATGCGATCCCGCTAAAGGCTGCAGGTGTAAATAGAATAAATATCAGTCTTGACAGTCTCGATGCTGAGCGTTTCAAGCGTATCTCGCGCGTAGGAAAACTCGATAAGGTTTTAGCTGGAATCGATGCGGCAAATGCAGCGGGATTCGAACGAATACGACTGAATTCTGTAGTTATGAAAGGTTACAACGAGGATGAGATTCTAGACTTAGCGGACTATGCCGTTGAGCGTGATATCGATATCGCGTTTATTGAGGAAATGCCGCTTGGCGAAGCCTCGGATCATGCCAGGGAAGATACTACCTGCAGTAATGCCTGGGTGAGAGAAAAGGTTGCCGGGAAATATCAACTCGTTGATAGCGCGGAAAAAACAGCTGGACCTTCCCGCTACACAAAAATTGCGGGACACAAAAGTCGCATAGGTTTTATATCGCCAGTCACGCACAATTTTTGCGAAGACTGTAATCGTGTACGAGTAACGGTAGAGGGGCGATTGTTGCTCTGTCTCGGCAATGAGCACTCTGTGGATCTACGAGCCATCTTGCGTAATCCAGAGAATGACGATGTTGATTTAAAGCAGGCCCTAATCGATTCTATGCAGATAAAGCCAGAGCGTCATTTCTTCTACGACAAAGACCACGCCCAGCCGGTTCGTCTGATGAACATGACTGGCGGATAGACCCGACCCGCTTGCCTGCTTTACTTCGACCGCATTTAGAATATTTCATAACACACACAGAGAGTCAAAATGCCTTCCCTTATCCCGTTGAATATTGCCGTGGTAACAGTTTCCGATACGCGCACACCGGAAACGGATAAGTCCGGCGTCCTACTTGTTGGGAGATTACAGGGCGCTGGGCACAAATTGCACAGCAAGACGATTGTCAAAGATGATGTTTGTCAGTTACGTGCGGAAGTTTCTTCATTGATAGTGGACTCAACCGTGCAGGCGATCCTGCTAACAGGTGGCACCGGCTTTACGGCGAGAGACAATACGGTTACCGCTATCGAACCTCTATTAGATACCCCCATAGAAGGGTTCGGCGAATTGTTTCGGCATCTCTCATATCAGGAGATAGGCAGTTCTACGATTCAATCTCGTGCTTTCGCCGGATTGGTTAATGGAGCGATAGTGTTCTGTGTGCCGGGTTCGCCAGGTGCTTGTGCGACGGCTTGGGATAAGATTATTAGGGAACAGCTAGACAGTACGCATAAGCCTTGTAATTTTACAGATAAACTTAGGCAGACTTAGATATTCGCGACTTGATAATGCTGTGCTGTTGTCAGGGCGGTGCTGTTCTGTGGATCGTCTTTTCCGAGACGCATAAAAAAACACCAGTCTAAATATTCTATTTAAACTGGTGTCTAGTCAGTGCATAAATCAATTGAAGGGCTTTGCATAAAGCCTCCTATTCGAATTGGCTTAGACGGATGCGTATACGATTGCGGCTGGAACTGCTACTGCAGCTACTACCAGTAGAACACTGATAACTGTCGCTTCGATAACGGGCCGTACTCGGTTGAGTGCCTTGCTCATTACTTTCTCCTTGGTTTGATGGTTGGGTTTAAGTTGATTTGTTCTTCTCTCTCTCAACTACGGGGCACATAGTAACACATTATGAGATTATAGGTAACATTAGTGAGGTTTTTAGCATAATTTGCACTGAAGCGTAACGTGAAGTAACAAATATTATTAACGCTATGTATTTCAGCTACTTAGACTGAATATTCTTCAAATAATCTGAGTAAACCAGTCAACTCTTATGCTGCTTCAGCTACATAAATCTCCTAACTAGTTGAAATGTGATGGAAATCACATACGTAACTATAGGTAACACTACCCTCAGTACTTTGGGCAAGCCGGAGATTGTGGTGGTGTTGCCACATCGCCTAATGGGAATAGCGACTGAGTGCGGCATCCCTTACACTTGACCCGCATCCGTATCGGATGAGGAATAGAAAAGGAATTGTTCATGCGCATAATGACATTTAACTGCAACGGCATTCGCGCTGCTGCGCGAAAGGGGTTCTTCGATTGGCTGCCGGAAGCAGATGTTGATGTAGTTTGCCTGCAGGAAACTAAGGCGCAAGTGGATCAACTGAGCGATCCCGTGTTTCACCCCGAAGGCTACCACTGTCACTATTTCGATGCCGTGAAGAAGGGGTATTCGGGCACGGCATTGTATTCGCGCGAAAAGCCGAAGAAGGTAAAAAAGGGCTTAGGATTTGAGTTGGCTGATACTGAGGGACGCTATATTCAAGCAGACTACGATGGGATGAGCATAGCTTCACTCTACTTGCCGTCTGGATCGAGTGGGGATGAGCGGCAGGCTAGGAAATTCAGTTTCATGGATGACTTTATGAAGCACATGAAAAAGCTGAGTAAGAGCAAGCGCGAAATTATTGTTTGTGCAGATTGGAACATCTGTCACAAGGAAATAGACTTAAAGAATTGGCGACCGAATAGGAAAAACTCTGGATTTTTACCGGAAGAGCGAGAGTGGTTAGATGTTCTCTACGATAAGGTGGGTTACGTAGATGCTTTCCGGCGTGTGAACGAGGAAGCTGATCAATACTCTTGGTGGTCCAACCGCGGCCAAGCGCGCGCCAACAATGTGGGGTGGCGGCTCGATTATCAGGTTGTTACTGAGGGCATCGCGAAGAAAGTCAAGTCGGCGGAAATCTACACAGCACAGAACTTCTCCGATCATGCGCCAGTTATCCTTGATTACACCGATTAGATTGATCAGAATTAGGAGATGGTTACTTGCCATGTTGAGATGTAGTGACAAACGGATAGAGAAATGATGCGAAATACTTCCTATGCAAGAGGCTTTAGACAGACTCTCAATTTGATGCTGGTTCTCATGCTTTCAGTTATAAGCATCGGCGCAGTTGCACAACCCCTGCGAGCGATTATAGATACCTCTAAAGGTGAGATCGTAGTGCAGTTAAACGAGAGGGCGGCGCCAACAACGGTTGCTAACTTTGCGAATCTGGCGATGCGCGGTTTCTACGATGGCTTGACGTTTCATCGCATGGAAAGGAATTTTATGGTGCAAGGTGGCGACCCCCTGGGCAATGGCACTGGCGATGCTGGTTATAAATTTTCTGGAGAAGTCGTGCTGCATCATAACCAGCCTGGCATTATTTCAATGGCCAACTCTGGGCCAGGAACTGACGGCAGTCAATTTTTCCTCACACACTTAGCGACACCTCATCTGAATGGAAAGCATTCTGTCTTCGGCAAAGTGTTAAGTGGAATGCCGGTTGTTAACCAGCTAAGGCGTCGCGATAAGATCAACAGCATCGTGATTGAGGGCAATACCAGTTCATTATTCGAACGTAGGCGAGAGCTCTTGGACGAATGGAATGCAATACTGGATAGCGGGTTTCCAGACCTGAGGCCTGCGCAATAGCTTGTCGTAAAGCGATCTAAGTATTTTAGGATGAAAGGATTGAGCGCGCTTAAAGAACGCGTTTAAACGGCTTAACAACGACGCGTTGATAGACGCCCGCTGCCACGTAGGGGTCTGCATCGGCCCAAGCTTGGGCTTGTTCTAGATCGTCAAACTCTGCAATGACGAGGCTGCCGCTAAATCCAGCCTGCCCGGGCTCGGATGAATCTATTGCCGGGTGCGGCCCAGCTACTAATAACCGATCTTGTGATGCGAGATTGTTCAATCGGTCAAGATGCGCAGGACGTGCCGCCCTTCTTTTTTCAAGGCTCTCGGAAACGTCTTCACTCATGATTGCGTAGTGCATATTTCCTTCCTAAGCCGATTTTTCTTTGGCTGCTTCGTCTTCATCTTCCACTTCGATATATTTTGCTAGAATTGGCATCTGCGCGAAGACGAAACCGAAGGTGAGTATTAAATTACCGAACACTTTAAATTTTATCCAGAGGTCTTCGCTTAGAGTAAACGCAACAGCCAAGTTGATCGCGCCGAGTACGATGAAATAGAATATCCACATAGTATTCAGCTTGTACCAAACTTCTTTGGGCGCGCTGATCGCATGACCCATCATATGTTCTATGGCTGGTTTGTCGCCGAAGAATCGAGAGGCTATAAATATCGTGGCGAAGATCCAGTTTACGATGGGCGCTTTCCATTTTAGGAAGTCTGTGTTTCTAAAAATGATTGTTGGAATACAGAAGAGGACCACAGCAACCAGGGTTATCCATTGGAATTTGTCTAATCTTTTCTGGTAGACGAACAACGAGCCATATACCAATAAGGAGGCAGCGAGCAAAAATTCGGCGGCACTGAATACGCCCCCGATACTGTGATCATAGCCGGCAATACTGATCGCGCGTTCATCCATTGCCCATACGCTGAAAAATACTAGTAGGGGGATGTAGTCAATAAGTTGTTTCATTCACAAAAATCTCTAAAAAACCAATCGCGCCATGGTAATCGATTTGCAGAAAGGTGTCTGCTTTTGTAGGTCAATGTAATAGAATCGCTGTTTTTTGCAGAACTGGACCGTTTTGGCTATTGGGCAAGTGGGTACATGAGCGATTTCTTGCAGGTACATCCTTCCCACCCGGAAGATCGAAATATCAAGCAGATTGCGAACGTTCTGCTTGCTGGTGGCGTCATTGTCTACCCTACAGATTCAACCTATGCACTCGGCTGCCATATAGGCGACAAGGGCGCCTTGGATCGCATTCGACGTATTCGACAGCTTGGGGCTAAGCACAATTTCACCCTTGTTTGTAAGGACCTGTCGTCCTTGGCCAGCTATGCGCAGGTACATAATAGTGCCTATAGAATATTGAAGGCCTACACGCCCGGGCCCTATACCTTTATCCTCAAGGCAACACCAGAGGTTCCAAGAAGACTGCTGCACCCTAAAAAGAAAACCATCGGTTTGCGGGTGCCGGATAATGCGATCGCTCAGGCCATTCTAGAAAAAATGGGAGAGCCAATCATGAGCACGAGCCTGATCCTCCCGGATGAGGACGAGCGCCTAATAGATCCCTATGATATGAGGTCGAAGATTGGGAAGCTTGTAGACTTAATCGTAGATGGCGGCGTCTGTGGAGTCGAACCTACCACTATGGTCGATCTGGTAGATGGCGTCCCCGAGGTTATTCGCGAAGGAAAAGGCGACTCAGAACCTTTTCGATAGCCATCACATTGCAGGTTATAATCCCCAGCTAAAGCACGACCAGTTTATAAATGAGAGGAGAGCGAATTGTCCAAGGTGGATTCACAGCAGCGAGTATTATCAGGTATGCGACCCACGGGGCGCCTGCATCTTGGTCATATGCACGGCGTGCTCAATAACTGGGTAAAGTTGCAGCATGAGTTTGAGTGCTTCTTCTTCGTCGCTGACTGGCATGCGCTGACGACACATTACGATGATTCGATGTCACTCCAGCAGCATGTCATCGATATGGTAATTGACTGGTTGGCTGTGGGGGTGAACCCTGGATCTGCGGCTCTCTTCGTTCAATCCCGTGTGCCCGAACATGCGGAATTGCATCTGTTGCTCTCGATGATCACACCCCTTGGCTGGTTAGAGCGTGTCCCGAGCTACAAAGACCAGCAGGATAAACTGCAAGAGAAAGATTTGGCTACCTACGGTTTTCTCGGTTACCCCTTGTTACAGGCCGCCGATATTCTGATTTACCGCGCAGGCTACGTGCCTGTGGGTGCCGACCAGGTTGCTCATGTCGAACTCACTCGCGAAACTGCCAGAAGATTCAATCATATCTATGGGCGTGAGCCTGGTTTTGAAGAGAATGCTATGGCTGCAATCAAGAAGATGGGGAAGAAAGCGGCGAAGCAATATAGCAATCTGCGCACTGCGTATCAGGAGCAGGGAGATCATGAGGCGCTCGAAAAGGCGAAAGCTCTGCTCAAGGAGCAGCAGAACATTTCTATCGGCGACTCGGAGCGACTATTTGGCTATCTCGAGGGCGGTGGCAAGATGATATTGGCCGAACCGCAAGCGTTGCTTACGAAGTCCGCGAAGATGCCGGGTCTCGATGGGCAGAAGATGTCTAAGTCCTATGACAACACCATTACTCTGCGGGAGCCGTTGGATCAGGTAGAGAAGAAGATATCTAGGATGCCGACTGACCCAGCCCGTGTTCGCCTGAAAGATCCAGGAGACCCGGAGAAATGCCCTGTATGGCAATTGCATCAAACCTATTCGACTCAAGAGACAAAGGAGTGGGTTGTTGAGGGCTGCACCAGCGCAGGGATAGGCTGTCTTGAATGCAAGAAGCCAGTCAGCGATGCGATTATCAAGGAGCTGGAGCCGATCCAAAAGGAGGCAGCTCAATACGAAAAGGACCCAGATATAGTGAGGTCTATCATTGCCGAGGGTTGTGAGACGGCGAGAGAGGCGGCGAAGGCAACGCTGCAGGATGTTCGTGAGGCAATGGGTCTGGGGAAGTGGTAATTGATTTGGAAACTAGAGGCCTTAGAGGTGAGCAATTGCCACCTATATGAGGTAAAATTCCACTCATTATTAGAACTCAAAGTAGACCAACAGATTGACCATTATCGGCACCGAAGCAGACCCGGAAAACACTGAGCTACAGGGGCTTCCCGCAGTCCCAGAAGTGCATGACCCCAACGCTCCGGAGCAGCAGGAACTGCCCTTCGCTATAGTGGCTGGCGAGGCCATAACAGAAGTCCCCAAAGATCTCTATATTCCGCCCGATGCCTTAGAAATATTTCTCGAAGCCTTCGAAGGCCCGCTGGATTTATTGCTTTACCTCATCAAGCGACAGAACATCGACATCCTCGATATCAATGTCGCCGACATTACCGATCAATACATGAACTATGTCGACCTTATGGAATCTTGGCAGTTCGAGTTGGCGGCAGAGTATTTGGTTATGGCGGCGATGCTTGCCGAAATAAAATCGAGGTTATTGCTGCCGAGACAGGTAGAGGAAGAGGCGGAAGAAGGTGATCCGCGTATGGAGCTTATCCGTCGTTTACAAGAATATGAGCGTTTCAAGCAGGCCGCTCATGATGTCGATGAGCTACCCCGCATGGATAGAGACATCCATCGCGCCGGCGCCGCATTGCCCGAGATCGAGCGAATATCCGCTGATCCAACCGTGGATCTAAAGGAAGTGTTAATTGCGCTCTCTAGCGTTCTCAAGCGCGTGGACAATTTCGGCAGCCATCATGTGCAAATGGAGACGCTTTCGACGCGCGAGAAAATGTCTGAAATATTAGTCCGCATATCAAATCAGAAGTTTGTGCCGTTAGTATCGTTGTTGATACGCGAAGAAGGCAGGCTAGGGGTGGTCGTGACATTTCTGGCAATAATGGAGCTGATCAAAGACTCCATGATCGAAATAGTACAATCGGAATCCTTCGGCCCGATTCATTTGAAATCTAGAAGCTAGGGAGCCTCTGTTCATGTCACTGACCACTCTGGCTTACAGCCGATCTCGCTATCAAGGTGCGCCTTTGCAAGCATGTGCTTTGTTGCGAGTGAGATCGGCTGTAGGCCCCTTCGGGCGCGGCTTGTCGCGAACCGCTGCTGCGTTGTCGCGCTTGTCAATGGAATTGCCATTACTGGCGCACGACGCCTTGCAGCAGCACGCGCCAAGCTCGCGCAGAATGAACAGAGGTTCCCAAGCGGTATGGGTACGTATGCAGCATGAGTGATGTTGATAATAAAGTAAAAATGATCGTGGAAGGCTTGCTGCTTGCGGCGGGTCGGCCACTCACCTTGGATAATATTATCCAGGTGTTCAGCAAAGAAGAGCAGCCGGACAGCAAAGAGCTGAACTTGGTAATGGATAGCATTTCCGAAGATTGTGCTGACCGCGGCTTTGAGCTAAAGGAAGTGGCTTCCGGGTTTAGATTTCAGGTGAAGCAGGAGCTCAGCGAATGGGTTGCGAAACTCTGGGAGGAGCGACCACCACGCTACACTAGGGCTCTGCTAGAGACCCTCGCCCTGGTCGCTTACAGACAGCCAATAACTCGCGGCGATATCGAAGAGATACGTGGCGTGGGAGTGAGCTCAAATATTGTCCGTACATTGTTGGATAGAGAGTGGATTCGTGTGGTCGGTCACCGAGATGTGCCCGGTCGCCCGGCGATGTTTGCTACAACGAAACAGTTTCTAGACTATTTTAACTTGAAGAGCCTGCAGGATCTGCCGCCGCTTTCTGAGGTTAAGGATCTAGCCGTGGCCGATCCTCAGTTCGATCTCGAAGACGATCTGGCGGCCCAACGTATTCTCGAACTTCCTGAGGAAGTCATAGACGAGAACAGCGTGGAACTTAGCGAGTCCGATAAGACTGATTTAATAGCGGAAGAAGAAGCCGTCGCGCTCTCTAAGAAACCGCTCGATGAGATTCTGAAACTGCCGCCGGAGTTGCAATATCCTACCGTGGAAGATGAAGAGGACGAAGAGCCTGACGCCGAGGATGTGGAATTCGAAGAAGAATTTGGCATCAAGGCATTAGATGAGGCGCTGGACTCGTTAGAGGCAGTAGACATTAAAATCACCGAATCCGAATCCGAATCCGAATCCGAATCCGAACCCGAACCCGAATCGGCTGAAGGTGATGGAGACGCGTCGCAAGAAGAATCGACAGAGATCGAATTTAGTGTGAATGATGATGATGCCGACACTAAGATTCAGCACTGATTGAATCGCCGGCAAGCAAAAGCTAGTCGCAAGAAACCCATTAACATAAAACGAATAAATCATGACTGAGAAGCTTCAAAAAGTGCTGGCTCGTGCAGGCTTCGGTTCGCGCCGTGAAATCGAGACTTGGATCGCAAAGGGCCGCATCAAGGTAAATGGTAAAGTCGCTGTTATCGGCGACCGCGTGACGGACGACGATAAGATTATTGTCGATGGAAAGAAGTTGGCGCCGCAGAAGAAAATCCGAGAGGATCGTCGCGTAATTCTTTACAACAAACCTGAGAACGAAGTGTCTACTCGTAGTGATCCGGAGGGAAGGCGAACAGTGTTCGATAAACTCCCTCCATTGAAGCATGGTCGCTGGGTTTCTGTTGGCCGTCTAGATTTAAACACCAGCGGCCTAATGTTGTTTACGACCGACGGAGATCTCGCGAATAAGTTGATGCACCCAAGTTCCCAGATTGAGCGGGAGTATGCAGTTCGAATCTTGGGGGATGTCACTCCGGAGATGGTGCAGGAGATGCACAAGGGTGTGATTATCGAAGATCATCTCTGTCGTTTTACCGACATTCAGCACTACGGCGGTGAAGGTGTGAACCAATGGTATCACGTCGTGTTGTTGGAAGGCCGCAATCGGGAAGTGCGCAAGTTGTGGGAATCGCAGGGCGTGAAGGTTAGTCGCTTGAAGCGTGTTCGCTTCGGACCGCTGTTTATCCCGAGCTCGGTAGTAAAGGGCAGATTCAACGAACTTGGCAAGACCGAGATCGAGAAACTTCTTAAGCTAGTTAATAAAGAGAATGAGCGACCTGCTCGCGATAAACCGAACTAGACCGCCTCAAAATCCCTCACATTCAACGCCTGACCGTGAATGCTCTGCGCGTCGCTACTCATTAAATAGAGATAGACTGGCATAAGCGATTCCGCCGTCGGTTGCGTCTCTGGATTCTCTGCGGGATAGGCATCACGACGCATATTGGTACGAGTTCCGCCGGGGTTTAAGCTATTCACGCGTATCGAGGTCGTGTTTTCTAATTCCTCGGCCATAGTCTGCATCAATCCTTCTAGAGCAAATTTCGACACAGCGTAGGCTCCCCAAAATGCTCGGCCGACACGGCCCACGCTGGAAGAGATGAAAAGTAGTCGCGCGTCTTCCGATCTATTCAGGGCAGGCATGAGAACCTGAGTTAGCTGAAACACAGCGTTAACGTTCACCTGCATTAGATCGTTCCAGTCCTGCTCAGGATAGAACTCGACAGGGCTGCGCGTGCCTAACAGGGCGGCGTTATGTATCAGGCCGTCAAGGCATTCGAATTGTTCATTCAATGAATCTGCAAGGACCCTGAAGTCGGCCATGGATGCCGTCTTGAAATCGAGTGGATGAATTACCACCTTTCCTGGATGCAATTCTTCGATTTCATCAAATAGCGTTTCGAGTTTTTGCTGATCTCTGCCTAGCAAGATGACGGTAGCGCCATAGGCGGCATAGGTCTTCGCACAGGTTTTACCAATGCCATCGCTGGCCCCGGTAATGAGTATGGTTTTATTGTCTAGGAAGTTCTTTTCTGCGTCGTAGGTGAAAGTCATGTTTAGGCAAATTTCAATAGATTCAGGAGTGAAGTAGTTTGTTCGGAGGATTGCAGGATGAAGTCGGCGTACCATTCTTCGGCTTTGGCATCCTCTGCCAAGTAGCCGTAGGCGGCCGCGATAGCGATTACATCGGCATTCTTAGCGGCTTGGATATCTCGAATGTGATCACCAATATATACGGTTCGTTCGCTATCGCGACCCAGTTTCTCAAGTGCGAGAAAGATCGGCTCAGGATGTGGCTTGGTTTCACTCACATGATCCGGGCAGACTAGTACGCTACAACGCGAACTAAGATGTAGTTTTTCCAGTAAGCGGACGCTATATTTCTCGGGCTTATTGGTTACGATGCCCCAAGGAATATCCTGTGCTTCCAATTGCGTTAGCAGGTCGTCTAACCCCGGATAGAGAGTGGCGACGGTGGAGTCTAGCTGCTCGTAGTAGAGATCTAGTAGGCGTTGCAAAAGATCAGCAAAGTCGTCATGTGTTTCATCGATTTCAAATGCGTTTTTGACGAGTGCGCGTGCGCCATTCGAAACGTTTAGATGAATGATCTCGTGTGATAGCGCATCCCTGCCATGTTCGGACAAGAGCCTGTTTACGACGAGGGTAAAATCTGGCGCTGTATCGATAAGCGTGCCATCGAGATCGAACAGAACACATTCAATGGACGTTTCTAGTTTCTCGTTCTGCTTCTCTGTCATGTTTGTCTCTCTGGACGGGTATAACAGGCGATATAGTTCACATCGACTTCTTTTTCTAAGCTGTATTTGCGGGTGAGCGGATTGTAGGCCATGCCGATCTGATCTTGCAGGTCTAGCTTGCTGTCTCGGCTCCATGCGGCGAGCTCGGAAGGCTTGATAAATCTAGCGTAGTCATGGGTGCCGCGAGGCAGTAAATTCAAAATATATTCGGCGCCAACGATGGCGAATAGATATGACTTGGGGTTTCGATTGATCGTCGAGAAAAACACGGTTCCTCCGGGCTTCACCAAGTCGTGGCAGGCCTGAATCACTTTAGCGGGCATAGGAACGTGTTCAAGCATCTCCAGACAGGTGACGATGTCGAATTGCTCGCTGTGATCTTGCGCGTACTGCTCGGCCGAAGATTTCTGATAGTCGATCTCGAGTTTGCTTTCTAGCTGGTGAAGCCTCGCGACGGAGAGCGAGGCATCAGCCATGTCAATCGCAGTTACGTTGGCGCCATGATGGGCCATGGCCTCGGCTAAGATGCCGCCGCCGCAGCCGATATCTAGTACTTTTTTGCCTGCTGGGTTTACCTTGCGACTGATATAGCTCATCCGCAGTGGGTTAATCTCATGCAGCGGTTTAAACTCGCTGTCCGGGTCCCACCAACGAGCTGCGAGGGCTTCGAATTTACGAATTTCTAGTTCGTCTACATTTTCCATTTTTTTGCTGCCTGATTAACTAGTCGGTAGCGGCTGAAAGTTTTGCTTGCCACTCTGCGCTAGCGGATTTTATTGCCTGAATATCTAGGCCGGTGAATTCGCCATCTTTCAATAGCTGTTGTCCGGAACACCAGACATGTGAAACTTGGGATGACTGTGTTGCATACACTATCTGTGAAATCGGATTGTAGTTGGGTGTGCTATTCAATGCATCGAGATCGATCGCGGTCATATCAGCATACTTGCCGACTTCTAGGGTGCCGATCATTGCATCTAGGCCGAGTGCTCTAGCGCCGTTTATCGTTGCCATTTCAAGAGCCTGGTGGGCAGGTAATGCGCTGGCATCTTCGGCGACACCTTTGGCGAGCAGCGCGGCGGTACGCATCTCGGAGATCATATCGAGGTCGTTGTTGCTTGCACAGCCATCCGTTCCTAGAGCGACGTTAATGCCGGCTTTGCTTAGCTTGGCGACTTCGCAGAAGCCGCTGGCTAGTTTTAAGTTGGATTCAGGACAGTGCACAATATGGGATCCAGCCTCAGCTAGAGAAGCGATATCTTCGTTGCAGAGTTCGGTGGCGTGCACGCAGACAAGTCGGGGACTGAGCAGGCCTAGCTGTTTAAGCCGCTCGATAGGTGTGCGCCCATCGGCGGCTAACGCATCCGAGACTTCTTTGGCTGTCTCGTGCACGTGCATATGGATCGGTAGGTCCATCTCCTCGGCGAGTGTCGAGAGCTTCTTAAGCGGGGCGTCTGACACCGTGTAGGGCGCATGTGGCCCAAATGCGGTATGGATCAGCTCGCTGTGTCGATAATCATCGTGCAGTTTTGTTGCCTTTGAGATGTATTCATCAGCATCCTGAGCCCAAGCGGTTGGAAAATCTAGAACCGGGCTTGCTAGCTGCACGCGAATGTTGGCAGCGAGAGCTGCTTTCGCTACCTGATCTGGATAGAAGTACATATCGGCAAAGCAGGTAGTGCCAGAACGTATCATCTCTGCGACGGCGAGGTTGGCTCCCGCAAGCACAAAGCTTTCTGAAACGAACTTGGTCTCAAGGGGCCATATTGACTCTTCTAGCCACTCAGTAAGCGGTACGTCGTCGGCAATGCCTCGCATTAGCGCCATGGCAGAATGGCCGTGAGCGTTTATCAAGCCTGGTATTAACGCGTGGCTGGGTAGATACAAGGTTTCGGTAGCATTGATCGTTTTCTCGGCATCGATCTGGCTGCAGATAGCGACGATTTTATTTCCCTTTACAGCGACGCAATGGTCTTCTAAAACCGCGCCTTGAGGCTGCACAGGGATGACCCATTTTGCCGAAACCAATAGATCGGCTTGAATACTCGTTGCTTCGCTCAAAATTTCCTCTGTTTGCCCTGTAAATAAATCGTGAATTAAGCAAAAAATCAGGGCTCGAATTATACCTAGAAAAATTCGAAATAGCGCGCTGCAAAAATCCTTGCCATTCCCGCTGGAGTAGTTTGAAAAAACGAGGGTTTTTACGGTAATTAGTAGCTATTTTGGCTGTCACAAAAGCCCCGGATAGTGGTACAATTCGGGGCTTTTGTGAGGATGGATTTCGCCTCAGATTTAAACTGCAAATTAGCTATCAGAAAAGCTCGAAATCGGCCGTTAAAAGGTTAAGGAAAAGCAAAAAAATAGCTGTGTTTTCATGCAAGAAACCATGCCTCACTAATCGCTAGTTATCCCATTATTTAGGATGTAGTCAATCTATGACCGAGTTTGCTAAACAGGTCTTGCCTGTCGCGTTAGAAAGTGAAATGCGGGAATCTTATCTCGCCTATGCCATGAGCGTGATTGTAGGCCGCGCTTTGCCTGATGTCAGGGATGGATTGAAGCCTGTTCATCGCCGGGTGTTGTTCGCGATGAACGTACTTTCAAACGATTATAACAAGCCTTACAAGAAGTCGGCTCGTATTGTGGGCGATGTTATTGGTAAGTATCACCCGCACGGCGATACCGCTGTCTATGACACTATCGTGCGTATGGCGCAAGATTTCTCGCTGCGCTACCCCTTGGTGGATGGACAGGGTAACTTTGGCTCGATAGATGGCGATTCTGCAGCAGCGATGCGTTATACAGAAATCCGCATGGAGAAGATTGCCCATGATCTACTCGCGGACCTGGACAAAGAAACTGTCGACTTCTCGCCTAACTATGACGGCACAGAGCATATTCCAGATGTTATGCCTACGCGGATTCCCAATCTATTGGTAAATGGTTCTTCCGGAATTGCGGTAGGCATGGCGACGAATATACCTCCGCATAACTTGAACGAGGTTATCGCCGGAGCTATGGCGCTAATGGATAATCCCGATATCGATATCGATGGGTTGATGGAGCATATCGAGGGCCCCGATTTCCCGACAGCGGCAATCATTAACGGCAAGGCAGGCATAGTCCAAGCTTATAAAACCGGTCGCGGGCGCATCTATATGCGTGCAAAGGCGGAGATAATTGACAGCGAGAAGTCTGGAAAGCAGACGATTATCGTCCACGAAATTCCTTATCAGCTGAATAAATCTAAGCTTATTGAAAAGATAGCTGAGCTCGTCAAAGAGAAGAAGATCGAAGGTATTACAGAGCTGCGTGACGAGTCAGATAAGGATGGCTTGCGAATCGTAATCGAGTTGCGTAAGGGCGAGATGGGCGATGTGGTGCTCAATAACCTGTACGCGCAGACACAGATGCAGTCAGTGTTCGGCATTAACATGGTCGCGCTGGTGGACGGTCAGCCGCGATTACTGAACCTGAAGGATATGCTCGATTGCTTCCTACGCCATCGCCGCGAAGTGGTCTTCAGGCGGACTAGTTATCTGTTGCGAAAGGCCAGAGATCGCGGACATATACTAGAAGGACTTGCTGTAGCGCTAGCCAATATCGACGCAGTCATCGAGCTGATTAAGAGCTCACCAACTTCGGCAGAGGCGAAGGTAAAGCTGCTTGCCAGATCCTGGAAATCGGACAGCGTGTTGGAGATGTTGGGCGAAGTAGGCGCTGATGCTTGCAGGCCTGAAGGCTTGGATTCGCAATATGGTCTGAAAGACAAAGAATACTTTATTAGCCCAGAGCAGGCCCAGGCAATTCTCGATTTAAGGCTGCATCGGCTTACTGGTTTAGAGCATGAAAAATTAATTAATGACTATACAGAGCTGCTCAAGCAGATTGCAGGCTATCTGGACATTTTAGAGAACGAGTCCCGACTGTTAAACGTGGTTCGTGAAGAGATGGAGCAGGTTAAGAAAGAGTATGGCGATGAGCGCCGCACTGAGATAGTTGGCTCACAACTCGATCTTACTATGGAAGATCTGATCTCCGAAGAAGACCGAGTCGTAACTATTTCTAAAACTGGATACGCGAAATCTCAACCGCTTGCCGATTATAGTGCGCAGAAGCGCGGTGGCACGGGCAAGGCAGCCGCTTCGGTTAAAGACGAAGATATTGTAGAGCACCTGTTGATTGCGAATACCCACGACACACTGCTTTGTTTTAGTAGTCGGGGCAAAGTCTATTGGCTAAAAGTGTTTATGATTCCTGTGGCAAGCCGCACTGCTCGCGGCAAACCCCTCGTCAATATTCTCCCCTTGGAAGAGGGCGAGCGTATCACCAGTATGCTCCCGGTGAAGGACTATCCTGAAGACGAATTCGTGTTTATGGCTACATCGAACGGCACGGTTAAGAAGACAGCACTCACGAATTTCTCCAGGCAGCGTAGCGTGGGTCTCAGAGCAATTGAATTGGACGAGGGCGATGAACTCGTTGGTACGGCTATAACGGATGGCTCGAAAGATGTGATGCTGATTAGTAGTAGCGGCAAGACGATTCGCTTCAACGAAGATGATGTGCGCGCGATGGGACGAACGGCTAGGGGCGTCAGAGGCATTAAGATGAATGATGAGTACAAGATGATTGCCCTTATCATTCCTGATGCTGCCAAACAGATTCTGACGGTTTGCGAGCAGGGTTATGGAAAACGGACTCTAGTTGATGATTTTCCTGTCTATGGCCGTGGGGGTCAGGGCGTTATCGGTATCCAGACCAGCGAACGCAACGGGCCTGTAGTCGGAGCAGCACAAGTATCTGAGTCCGATGAGATCATGCTGATWTCGGATAARGGAACKCTAGTTAGRACTMGAGTYACTGARGTATCTRTTCAAGGCRGGAATACACAAGGTGTWCGCCTGATYCGTCTTAAGGMTGGTGAAAAGCTCGTRGGCCTCGAACARGTTGATGAGCCTGARGAARYAGATGARYTGGAAGCKGCATCCGATGATCAAGCTGAGTCAGTTGTAAGTTCTGAGCCAGTCGCCGATGCAGATACCAACGAGTCTGAATAAAACTTGTTATCGACCAGTCACTCTGCCCACCGAGAAATCGTGGGTAGTTCGTGCTAATAAAGACAGCCATTCAACAAAACACTTTATTCTGGACTTATGAGTCACAACAGCGACATAAGCTCGATTGGCAAGATTGCCTATCTAGGGCCGGAAGGAACCTACTCGCAGTTAGCGGCACTGGAGTTCTTTGGCGGTGATGCGGAATTATTGAACTGCGCGTCCATTGACGAGGTCTTCACTGCTGTCCAGAACAAGAATGTGAGCTATGGCATTGTGCCCGTAGAAAATTCGACAGAGGGCGCGATAAATAACACGCAAGACTGCCTTGTAGACAGCTCGACCAAGATCATCGGTGAGCAAATAGTGTCTATAGAGCATAGCCTGCTCGCTCAGATAGGGACATCGAAGTCTGATGTCATAAAGATCGCATCTCACAAGCAGTCGCTCGCGCAATGTCGCGGCTATCTAGCAAGGCATTTTCCAGAAACGGAACAGGTCGAGTGTTCAAGTAACGCAGAGGCTGCTATTCGTGCACAAGCGGACTCTAACACAGCAGCTATAGCGAGTGAGTTGGCAGGACGACTTTACGGCTTACAAAGCTTGGATTGTCGAATACAAGACAAGTCGAATAACCGCACGCGCTTTTTGGTACTGGCATTAGAGGACACCGCTCCAACAGGTTCGGACAAGACCAGTATTCTGGTATACACCGAGAATAAGCCTGGTGCACTATTTCGCGTGTTAGAACCTTTCGAGAATTTTCAGTTAAGTCTCACAAAAATCGAAACACGGCCTTCGAAGAAGGAGGCATGGGAATATGTCTTTTTCATCGATTTTGAAGGCCACGTGGAAGACGAGGCCACGAAGAAGTTGTTTGCCACGCTAGGGCAGGGCGGAGTGGAAGTTAAGATTTTAGGTTCATATCCAGTCTCTCAATAAGTCGTAAAACCAATTTATAAAGCCAGTTCATAGAGCAAGGTCGTAACAATAAATTACGACCATCTGACTAAAATCACAGCAATGAATGACATTGAAAACAAGGTAATACTAATTGTCGGCCTAGGAATGATCGGCGGCTCCATCGCGCGCGGATTAAAAAAGGCTAAGCCAGAACGGCGCATAATCGCCTGTGATAAAGATACCAAGGCTTTGCAGCATGCAGTAGACGATGGCGTCGTTTCAGAAAGCGGTGAGCTTGCGACCCTTTGTCCACAGGCAGATATTATTATTCTTGCCGTGCCTCCACTGACCGTATGTGAGCTTTTACCCGAAGTGCTTAAGTGTATGTCCCCAAATGCCATTATCACCGATGTGGCAAGCGTCAAGTCGCATATTTTTACCTCAGGCCAACAATTTTCGGAGGAGGCGCTCGCGAACTTTGTTCCCGCTCATCCTATCGCTGGTTCTGAGCAGAGTGGTTATTCAGCGGCGATAGATGACCTATTTGAGCAAAGAAACGTAATTCTAACGCCACACGCAGGAAACTCGACAGACTCCGTTGCCACTATTAATGCGCTGTGGAGAGAGCTAGGTGCAAACGTTCTGGGAATGACACGAGTAAGGCATGACGAGGTTCTCGCAGCAACGAGCCATCTCCCGCATTTGCTCGCATATGCCATCGTGGATGTGCTCCTCAAGCAAGAGCAGAGTGAAGATATATTCCGCTATGCTGCGGGAGGGTTTGCGGACTTTAGTCGACTTGCGTCCAGCGATGCGAAAATGTGGTCCGATATATTTGTTGCGAATTCGGCGGCGGTCGAGAAAGTGCTCGATGACTATATACAGAGCCTTTTGGATTTTAAGCAGGCGATACAAAAACAAGAGCATGGGAAATTGGAAGAATCATTTGGAGCCGCAAAACAAGCACGGGAAAATTTCATCAGTCAGCATTTTAAACCAAAGAAGCAAGAAGAAATGACAAGTAATCAGCTCAGTTTTAGTGTTCAGCCTGACGGGCAGGTGGCAGGTACAATTCGTGTCGCTGGCGATAAGTCAATTTCGCATCGTTCTATTATTTTAGCTTCAATTGCAAATGGCATAACACGCGTCACCGGTTTCCTTGAAGGCGAAGATGCGCTGAATACTGTAGCTGCATTTCGCGAGATGGGGGTAACCATAGTCGGGCCGGAGAATGGGGAGCTTACTATATACGGTGTCGGCAAGAGGGGCTTGCAGGCACCGCGCAGGCCTCTGTACATGGGAAATTCAGGCACGGCGATGCGTCTATTGGCTGGCCTTCTAGCGGCGCAGTCTTTTGATAGCGAGCTAACCGGTGATGAATCGCTCATGGAGCGACCGATGAATCGTGTTGCAGAGCCGCTTCGGTCTATGGGGGGAAACATAGTAACCGGCGATGCTGGAACTCCGCCGCTGAAAATTCGCGGATCGAAATTGAATGGCTGTACATACGAAATGCCGATTGCGAGCGCGCAGGTAAAGTCTTGCCTGTTGCTCGCCGGACTGTACGCGGAAGGAGAGACGAAAATTTTAGAGCCGGCTCCCTGTCGTGATCATACGGAGCGTATGCTGCAAGGTTTCGGCTACAGTGTTTCTGTCGATGCACAAGAGGGCAGTTCTGCAGTTTCGGGCGGAGCAGATTTACAGGCAACTGAGATCGATGTGCCAGCAGATATATCTTCTGCGGCGTTCTTTTTAGTCGCTGCAGCTATAACGCCAGGTTCAGATCTTACGCTTCAACACGTCGGAGTGAACCCGACGCGTATTGGTATCATAAATTTATTGCGGGATATGGGTGCGGACATCGAGAGCAGCAATGAGAGGCTCGTCGGTGGCGAACCGGTTGCCGACTTGCGTGTGCGCTACCAGCCGCTGAAGGGCATTGTTATCGCTGAGGATCAAATACCTCTCGCGATAGACGAATTCCCAGTCTTATTCGTTGCTGCCGCCTGTGCCGAAGGGGAAACTCTACTGCGGGGAGCCGAGGAGCTACGTGTGAAAGAGAGTGATCGCATCGATGCGATGGCGCAGGGTTTGGAGAAACTTGGAGTTGCCGTGGAAACTTATCAAGATGGCATCAAGATTACAGGCGGGCAGATTGACGGTGGGGCTGTAGATAGCTTCGGCGACCATAGAATCGCCATGGCCTTTGCCGTAGCAGGTCTTCGATCCGAGTCATCTATCGATATAGCGAACTGCGCGAACGTTGCCACGTCATTCCCGAATTTCGTCGAACTCGCCACAGAAGTTGGCATGCGGATTTCGACCTCGAAGTGAGAAAAAGCAAATTGCTAAAGAGTCTTAGATGAATAAACCCCCCGTCATAGCAATCGATGGGCCTTCGGGCTCCGGCAAGGGAACAATAGCCTCGCGTGTAGCAGAATCTTTGGGCTTTTCCTTACTCGATAGCGGCGCGCTGTATCGTGTCTTAGGTATTGCCTGTGACCGTCATAGTATTGACCTCTCAGATTCTTCCGCCGTGGCAAATCTTGCTCAAGACCTAGACATACAGTTCGGAATAAGCGGCGAGGGCAGCGTCTGGCTAGATGGGGAGGATGTGAGCATCGCAATTCGGACCGATCTAGGTAGCGACATGGCATCAAAGGTTGGAGCGATTGAGGCGGCAAGAGAGGCGCTGTTCCAGCGTCAATTGGCCTTTCGAGAAGCCCCGGGCCTAGTCGCAGACGGCAGGGATATGGGGACAACTGTATTCCCTGATGCGACGCTCAAAATCTTCCTAACCGCCAGCGCAGAAGAGAGGGCGCAGAGGCGATATAAGCAGTTGATAGGTAAGGGTATTGATGCTATTCTGCCCGCCCTTTTGCGAGACCTAAAAGAGCGGGACCGGCGCGACACTGAGCGCGCCATCTCTCCACTCAAACCCGCTGAAGATGCCATCGTCATAGATACAACGGATTTGACTATCGATCAGGTAGTTAAGCAAGTCCTGGAGCACTATCCCTTGGCATAGAGGAAAACGTCAGGAAAATTGTTGGAAATTGTTTTTAGGCTGCATCCCCAGAATTGGCAGTCTTGGAACTTAACTTAATCACCCCGTGAAACTGGTACACGGAGAGTTGCTTTTCACATCAATTGTGAGTTGTAACTTATTGAAAATATTGGAATTAACAATGAGCGAAAATTTTGCAGAGCTATTCGAACAATCCTTAACCGAAATAGACATGAACCCCGGTGCCATCGTAACCGGCACCGTTATAGAAATAGATTCGGACTGGGTTACAGTCCACGCCGGCCTCAAATCTGAAGGCGTTATTCCCCGCATTGAATTCCTTGATGAGCAAGGTAACTTCTCTCTCGAAGTTGGCAATGAAGTTAAAGTTGCGCTTGAGACCGTAGAAGACGGTACCGGTGCCACTAAACTATCCCGTGAAAAAGCCAAGCGTGCTGAGTCGTGGATGGAGCTTGAGGCAGCGCACGAGAAGAATGACATCGTAACCGGCATTATTAACGGTAAGGTGAAAGGCGGTTTTACTGTCGACTTGAACAATATAAGAGCTTTCTTGCCGGGATCCTTGGTCGATGTTCGCCCAGTAAGAGATACGCTGCACCTGGAAGGACAGTTACTCGAATTTAGACTGATTAAGCTTGATCGTAAGCGCAACAACGTTGTGGTATCGCGCCGCGCGGTGCTTGAGTCTGTGAGTACAGAAGAAAGAGATGCTCTCCTCGCGAAGCTGCAAGAAGGCATGTCTGTTAAAGGTATCGTTAAGAACCTTACTGACTACGGTGCCTTCGTTGATCTGGGCGGTGTCGATGGTCTACTACACATTACCGACATGTCTTGGAAGCGCATCAAGCATCCAAACGAGATCGTGAATGTTGGTGATGAGATCGACGTTAAAGTATTGAAGTACGATAGAGACCGAAATCGCGTCTCTCTTGGACTTAAGCAACTGGGTGAAGATCCTTGGGTTGCTATTAAGGCACGCTACCCTGAGAAGACTCAGGTTAAGGCCATTGTTACTAATCTTACAGACTATGGTTGTTTTGCCGAGCTGGAAGAGGGTGTTGAAGGTCTGGTACACGTGTCTGAAATGGATTGGACCAACAAGAATATTCATCCTTCTAAGGTTGTAAATCTTGGTGATGAAGTCGATGTTATGATCTTGGATATCGACGAAGAGCGCCGTCGAATCTCTCTTGGTATCAAGCAATGCTTCCAGAACCCTTGGGACGGATTTGCTGAGAATTTCAAGAAGGGCGACAAGATATCCGGCAGTATTAAGTCGATTACCGACTTTGGAATATTCATCGGACTGGATGGAAACATCGATGGTCTGGTGCACCTTTCAGATATTTCCTGGGAAGAGCCTGGCGAAGAAGCTGTGCGCGAATTCAAGAAAGGCGACGAGATCGAGACTGTTATCCTGTCTATCGACCCAGAAAGAGAGCGTATCTCCTTGGGTGTAAAGCAACTAGAAGACGATCCTTTCATGAACTACGCTGGCGAATTTGAGAAAGGCAGCATAGTAAAAGGTACCGTTACATCTGTAGACGCGAAATCTGCGACTATCACGTTGAAAGAGGGCGTCGAAGGATTGCTACGCGCCTCAGAAATCAGCCGCGATAAAGTAGAAGATGCGCGTACTGTATTGACGGAAGGTGCAGAGATCGAAGTTAAGATCGTTAGTGTTGATCGTAAGAATCGCATGCTTAGCCTCTCGGTTAAGGCGATTGAGATCGACGACGAGAAGAGCGCGATTAAAGACCACAAGACCGAAGTCGCTGATGTTTCGCCGGGTACTATTGGCGATCTGATCAAGGCCGAGATGGATAAAAGCTAGAAATAACTGCTTCTCCTGTGTCGCGATCAGCGACTGTTTGATTTCGATGCGGGAGAACATTCTAGATTTATCAATACTTTGCGTCATTTCCTGATTCAAACTGGCTAGATGTTTGTGTTAGGCTGGGCTACCTGAAAGCAAAACCGCAATACGAACCGTCGGTCGTACTAGGACAGGGGACAATTATGACTAAATCTGAACTCATAGATCGCATAGCTGCAAAGCAAACGCAACTCTCTTCGAAAGACGTAGAGCTCGCGGTAAAGGCGGTTATTGAATACATGTCTCAGGTCTTATCTGAAGGCGAAAGAATTGAAATTAGGGGTTTTGGTAGTTTCTCGTTGCACTATCGCGTTCCACGCATTGGGCGAAACCCTAAGACCGGTACACCTGTAGCGTTGAGCGGAAAATACGTTCCCCATTTCAAGCCGGGCAAGGAACTGCGCGATCGAGTTAATACTAGTATGCTGGTAGAACAGCACAGTTAGATACAAACCTACGGCTTTTGCAACACACGGCATAGCCATTGAGGTTATGCCGTTTTTGTTTGTACTAGAGGCATTCTTGTCACTACTACGAATTCGATACAATTCTTCAAGCTTGGATGATATTTTCGATGCGCCAGCTTACTCAATTGCTTTCCGGTTTCTTCCTGCTACTCGTGTTCGCAGCTAGTGTTACTTTTACCTATTTCAATTCATCCCTCGTGACCATAGGTATCGGCTCATGGCAGCTCCAGCCGCAGCCGGTGTCTGTCTGGATAATTGGCGCGTTCGTATCTGGCGGATTATTGGGATTGCTACTCGGTTTAGGCCTGTTTAAGAACTTAAAGTCGCGGGTTGAAATCCGCAGACTTATGAAGGCACTCAAAGACGCGGAAGAGGAAGTCTCGAATCTTCGCTCACTATCGCTACGCGACACAAAGAAGTAGCGATCGGATTACTATGGAAAGTTTGTCCTTCTACGTTCTCTTACTTATTGCCATCATTGCAGGGTGGCTATTAGGTAGGCTCGGCCCTTCGAAATCTACTCGAACGAAAGCTTCAAGCTCAGACTTGTTTCAAGACTACTTCGTAGGGCTAAATTATCTACTTAACGACGAGCCCGATGAGGCGATTGATACCTTCATAAAAGCCTTGGAGATAAATAGCGAAACGATCGAGACGCACCTAGCTCTGGGGGCGCTTCTGAGAAGGCGAGGCAAGGTCGATAAGGCCATCAATGTGCATCAGGCGTTGCTCGCCAGACCTAATCTAGAGCGTGACTTCTCCAATTCGGTCAGATTGCAGCTAGCACTCAATTATATTGCGGCCGGATTGCTCGATAGGGCGGAGCGTTTGCTGCAAGAGGTTCTGGACGATGGGGCGGAGGCTAAATGGGATGCACTTCGACAGCTGATCACTATCTACCAGACAGAGAAGGAATGGGAAAATGCTATTGCTTGTTCATCCCAGTTACTAAAAAATGCGCGATTTAGAAAAGACCCAGCATTGCTAGGCGGAGCTGCTCACTATTGCTGCGAACTAGCGGAGCAATATCTACATAATAACCAAGTGTCTCAAGCTAGAGCGGAAATAAAGCGCGCGTTTACATTCGAGCGCAAGAGTATTCGGGCAATGCTCCTGCTGGCGGACATCGAGCAGCGTGGAGGAAACTATAAGGTGGCAATAAAGGAGCTGCTGCGCGTGCGATCGGTAAAACGCGAATTCATTTCGCAATTACTTGAGCCATTGGCGTCCTGTCATGAGAGTCTCGGGTCAAGAAGCGATTTCGAAAAACTGCTTAGAACAATGGTACTAGAAGACTCCAGCACCGAAGCGGCGTTGATGCTGGCCAAGATGATTAGCGCAAGATCTGGAAATGCCGAAGCTATAGGTCTACTCAGGGAGCATCTCGAGCATTCGCCATCTCAAGGTGCGTTGATTGAACTGCTAGGATTGCAATTGCATGGAGTCGATGAGCATGTTGCTAGTAGTCTAGAATCACTATTAAATCTCGTGAAGGCGCAGGCTCAGGGAAGTTCAGAACATAGCTGTCATCATTGCGGTTTTGAGACCAAGAGTTTTTTTTGGATGTGCCCCAGTTGTAAGCAATGGGACAAGATTCGGCCTATTAATGAGTTGCCGAACCGGCAAGCAAGTGTTGCTTCCAAATAGCCGTTTGAAACTATCAAATTTAAAACAGTAAAAA
Source organism: SAR86 cluster bacterium (assembly GCA_002401885.1). Classification (GTDB taxonomy): domain Bacteria; phylum Pseudomonadota; class Gammaproteobacteria; order Pseudomonadales; family Pseudohongiellaceae; genus UBA9145. Next base: position 7,020 of record NVUL01000010.1, on the reverse strand, counting down.
CTATGGGAGTGCCTATGGAAAAAAGAATAATAGTGGCTCTAGATTTTAATTCGGCCAAGGTTGCTCTCAGCCTAGTTGATAGCCTAGATCCCAAGCTTTGCCGCCTTAAGGTTGGTAAGGAGTTGTATACGGCCTGTGGTCCCGATTTGCTTAAACAAATACAGGGACGTGGCTTCGAAGTATTTCTCGATTTAAAGTTCCATGATATTCCGAATACCGTGGCAAAGGCGGTGAATGTAGCGGGAAATATGGGAGTCTGGATGCTGAATGTTCATGCGTCTGGCGGTCAGGCCATGATGGAAGCGGCGAGAGAAGCCTTGCTTGAATTTGGAAGTCAGCGACCAAAGCTAATCGCGGTTACCGTATTGACTAGCTTAGCGCAGCTTGATCTAAACCAGATAGGTATCGACTGTAGTCCGGAAGAACAGGTGAGCAAGCTGGCATTCCTTACCCGCGATGCTGGTTTAGATGGTGTTGTCTGTTCTGCTGCAGAAACGCGTCTGTTAAGGGCGCAGCTGCCAGAGGAATTCTGCCTGGTAACGCCTGGCATACGTCGTGCGGAAGACGCTGCTGGTGATCAGAAGCGCGTTCTCGGCCCCGCAGATGCCGTGCGCAGCGGTAGTAGCTATCTCGTCGTTGGTCGGCCCATTACTCAAGCCGATTCACCGAACGAAGCTCTACTAGAGTTTAATTCCGCCATAGCTAGCGTTAGCTAATTTCTTTACTAAGCTATAGAAAACAGCCAAGGCTGTTTTCACTTAACTTTCGTTTGTTAATTTTAGCTATAAGGAAATTATTATGATTAGACTAGCCATTCCTAGACTGGTGATGATCGCCGTTCTGTTGGCATTCTCAACAGTTGGCCTAGCGGTTGAAGCTCAGCCCGATAGCACGCAGCAAATTCAAATGTTGGATATTAATAGCGCCGATGCAGCAGCTATAGCTGCAGCGTTGGATGGCGTTGGTCTGATTAAGGCGCAGGAAATTGTCGCCTACCGTGAAATGTTTGGCAGCTTCCATTCAGTGGAAGAACTGGCCGATGTAAAAGGCATCGGTGTTGCGACCGTTGAGAAGAATAGGCAGCGTATAATAGTAGTCAATAAGTAGGCGTATTTCTCGATAAGGCACTTTCACTATGTTTTGAAAGTGCCTGATTTTATTACTGAATATTTCTAGAAGCTCGTTATAATGGTAGCTCCACACTGATTGCCGACGGGCCTGAATTTGATGTCGTTATTGCTGTTATGTAGTCTACTGTTTCTCGGCTCTGCAATCTTAACGGGTTTGTTTCGCTGGGTAGCCCCGCGCGTTCGACTCATTGCTGTCCCTGTCCCCAGAAGCGCTCATTCGAGGCCTGTCCCGGTCGGCGGAGGCGTTTCGATAGTTGTTTTGATTCTATTGGTTATTGCCTACTGTTATTCCACTGATCAAATTCCTGCAAATGAGTTTGCGGCCTTAATGGCCGCGGCTGTGATCGCGTGTATTGGTATCGTGGATGATATTAAACAGTTGGATGTGCGTTGGCGGATTCCAGCGCAGTTCCTGGCTTCAGCCTATGTTGTCTATTGCTTGGGCAATGTGCCTGCGATAGATTTTGGCTTCTTCTACTTTCCGGAATCGATATTGCTGAACGTGTTGGCAATATTTGCGTTGGTCTGGCTGCTAAATCTTTATAATTTCATGGACGGCATAGATGGCATCGCAGCGACAGAATTAATCGCTGTAAACTTAGTGTCACTATTAATTGTTATAAACAGCGATGCCGTTTTAACTCTGCTGTCTGCCAGTTTCGCTGCTGCCGCAGGAGGGTTTCTGCTTTGGAACTGGGCGCCAGCCAAGATATTTATGGGAGATGTAGGTAGCAGCTTTATTGGATTTACCCTAGGGGTGATGGCGCTGTTGTCGATACTGCATGGCAGCATGACTGTATGGACTTGGGTCTTGCTATTAGGCGTATTTATCGTAGACGCTACACTGACCTTGTTTGTTCGTTATAGGAGCAAGCAACGCTGGTACGATGGACATGCCTCTCATGCCTATCAAAACGCAGCGAGGCACTACAAGAGTCACGCGAAAGTGACGATAACCGTTGTATTGATAAACTTTTTTTGGCTGGGGCCACTGGCCTGGCTGTCCATGCAGCACCCCAAAATGGGGTTGGCCATAACAGTAATGGGCCTGATACCGTTGTTGTTGCTTGCGAAGCGCTTCGGTGCGGGAAGAGAGAATTTCTCGCTCTATGCGCAATAAGTGCTCAGCGATCCGCCAGGCAGCTGATTAGACTATTGAAGGGTAAAGGGAGTAAGCCATGAACCTGTATACGATTCCATTATCGCGCTCTGTGAAGCAGATCTTAATGATGATCGCCGATGCGTTGATGATAGTGCTGGCGTTGGCGTTCTCTTTTGCATTGCTAGGGAAGGATTTCTTCGGTCAAGATCAGCGATTCTATTTTTATCTTTCACTGGCAACGACGGTCAGCATCCTTGTCTTCATCCGCATTGGCCTTTACAGGGCGCTGGTCCTGTATATGGGGCTGCAGAGTGGCTTGCTAATCTTGCAGGGAGTTACGGCTGCGAGTTGCCTACTTGCTGCTTCCTATTTTTTTGCGAAAACTCCGGAATCTTCAGATATATCGATCCTACCAATCTTCTGGATGATTGCCTTGTTGCTAATTGGCGGCACCAGATTCTTTGCCAAAGTTTTGTTGCAGAGCCTCATTCAAAATTTTAGGCCGAAAGAGCCCGTTATTATTTACGGCGCTGGTAGTTCTGGCATGCAACTTCTCGTCGCGTTGCAGAACGGCGATCAATACCTGCCGGTCGCATTCGTTGATGACAGTCACAATATGACTGGCAATACCGTGCACGGCACCCGCGTCTATAGTCCTAATTCCTTGTATGAGCTAATTGAAAGCTTCTCGGTTCGCCAGATATTTTTGGCAATTCCTTCGGCAACCCATGGCGAGCGCAAGGAAATTTTGAATCGGCTAGAGCATCTTCCTGTGCATGTGAAGACGGTGCCTGATCTGTTTGATATGGTTTCTGGAAAGATGGGTGTCGATGAGATTCGGGACATTGATATCGAGGATCTTCTGGGGCGTGATATCGTACCTCCCAATCCGGAATTGTTGGGAGCTTGTATAACAGGTCAATCGGTTATGGTAACCGGAGCAGGCGGCTCAATCGGCTCGGAGTTATGTCGTCAGATCATAGCGATCAATCCGTCGAAATTAATCCTATTGGACTCTTTCGAATTCGGACTCTACAAATTAGAAGCGGAACTCATAGAAAAACTTCAGAGTATTGCTGGCGGCGACAATATCAAGATTGTTTCTTTACTGGGTTCTGTCGGGAATAGATTGCAGATGGAAAACGCGATCAAGAGCTTCAAGGTTGATACTGTTTATCACGTAGCGGCTTATAAGCAAGTGCCGATGGTAGAAAAAAATGTTGTAGAAGGTGTGCAGAATAATATATTTGGAACGCTAGTCTCAGCGCAGGCGGCCGAGAAGTTTGAGGTTAAAAACTTTGTTCTGATCTCTACAGACAAGGCTGTGCGGCCAACTAATTTTATGGGTGCTACCAAGCGGTTCGCTGAACAGGTATTGCAGGCATTAGCAGCACGTGACAGCGTTACGAAATTCAGCATGGTGCGTTTCGGTAACGTACTAGGGTCTTCAGGGTCTGTAGTGCCGTTGTTTCGGCGACAAATCAGTATGGGCGGGCCGGTGACCGTTACGCATCCAGAAGTAACCCGCTATTTCATGACGGTGCAAGAGGCGGCGCAGCTGGTGATTCAGGCCGGGTCGATGGCGACCGGTGGCGATGTGTTTGTTCTCGATATGCACGAACCGATAAAGATTATAGACCTGGCGAAGAAAATGGTTCACCTGATGGGTTTTGAGGTAGGAGATGAAAATTTCTACCGAGGTGATATAGCTATCGAATACACGGGGCTACGACCAGGTGAGAAGCTCTATGAAGAACTATTGATCGGTGAGTCGGTTACTGGCACCGAACACCCAAAGATTATGCGCGCAAAAGAAGAGACTTTGTCTTGGGACGAATTGGAAGTCCTATTGAGTAAGTTAGAGCTTGCCTGCAAGCAGATTGATCTGAAAGAAATTCGTAAACTACTCATGGAAGCCGTAACTGGATTCGAGCCAAAAGATGAGGTCAGCGATCCGCAATGGGAAGATCGAGGAGAGCAATCTACGCAGGCTCGTGAGCAGAGCCCAAAAATCACACCTCTCTTTAAAGATTAATCTGCTTGGACGATTTGCTGTGGCAGAGTTAGTCAGGTAGCAAGATAGCTAGATACGAAAAAGCCCGAATTCAACCATCTAGTATGAGGTTGAGTTCGGGCTTTTTTAGTCGTGGAAAAGAAAGCCTACTGGCGTTTCGCTGAAGTGATAATAACAGGCTCAGTTGGTACATTCTGAAAGCCCTTAGTGGTGCCTGTCTCTACAGTTGCAATAGCATCCATGACATCCATACCTTCTATGACTTCGCCGAATACCGCATAGCCGAAGCCGCGTGCCGTCTCGTCAGTATGATTCAAGAAGTCATTGTCCACGAGGTTCACAAAGAATTGAGCTGTAGCGCTATCGACGACATTTGTTCTCGCCATCGCCAGCGTGCCACGATCATTCGGCACTGATGCAGAGGCCTCGTTCTTAATGGCGTCATAGGTAGACTTCTGCACCATGTCGGGATCAAAGCCGCCGCCCTGAACCATGAAGCCAGGTATAACACGATGAAAGACCATACCATTGAAAAAGTCGTTATCGGTATAGCGTAAAAAATTCTCAACAGAGATGGGCGCCTTGTCTGCCCAAAGTTCAATCTTGATAGTGCCTTTGCTGGTCTCCATAACAACGATCGGGTTGTCTTGAGCCATCGAAAGCGAACTCATCAGTAGAGGGATGGTAAGGAGTAGTGATAGTAAGGTTTTTCGCATAAGGTGCCTCCAATGTAGCGGATATGCCTGAATTTCTGAGCCGCTAACTATACATTAATTCGTCTAGGCTTAACCACAGGTGAATCGCAGCAGCGGTGAAGTGGCAGTTCGTGCTTAGTTTGAGAGGAATTTGCATCAGAGTACTGCTTTGAGTCTTTCTTCTATTTATGGAGATAAAATTTTCACTGCTTGCTCTGTATTGGCTACCTACTTCAAAGGGCGGGAATATAGTAGGGCGCGGGAAGAAGGCTTCAGAAAGAGAAAACCCGCGTAGCTGTTGGGCTACACGGGTTTTTGTTTGGCTGCCCAACCAAGACTCGAACTTGGAACCAAGTGATTAACAGTCACCTACTCTACCATTGAGCTATTGGGCATCATCTGTTTTCGCTATATCGATGCTGAGTCGAGTATAGCTACGAACCGCGCGTATACTAATGAGAAAAACTGACTTGGTCAATACTCACGGACACCCAAGTCCTCATCTGTCTTAATCGGAGTGGCTGTTGTAGTCTTAGGGGTTTAGCTTCAGTCGGAAACTCCCAATGGCAAGTCAGTTTAAGCTTCACTCAAAATTCAAGCCTGCAGGCCACCAACCAGAAGCTATTGCCGGCCTCATCGAGGGCCTGGAGGACGGCTTGCATGCTCAGACCCTGCTCGGGGTAACTGGCTCTGGCAAAACCTTCACCGTCGCCAATGTCATCGAACACATGCAACGCCCAACCTTGGTTATGGCCCCTAATAAGACGCTTGCCGCTCAGCTCTACGGGGAGTTTAAAGAGTTCTTTCCAAAAAATGCGGTCGAGTACTTTGTATCCTATTACGACTACTATCAGCCAGAGGCCTACGTGCCCTCGTCAGATGTTTACATAGAGAAAGATGCGTCGATCAACGACCATATCGAACAGATGCGGCTCTCTGCGACCAAGGCGCTGCTCGAGAGAGGCGATGTAGTGGTGGTGGCTACCGTCTCGGCAATCTACGGCCTGGGCGATCCGAATTCCTATCTAAAAATGGTGGTTCATCTCGATCGCGGGGACAAAATAGATCAGCGCAATCTATTGAGTCGACTTACAGATCTGCAGTACACGCGCAACGACATGGAATTAAGACGTGCTACTTATCGGGTTCGAGGCGATGTGATCGATATCTATCCGGCGGAATCCGAGCGCCATGCGATTCGAATAGAGCTGTTCGATGATGAGATAGAGAAACTCTCTTTCTTCGACCCCTTGACGGGGAAGCAGATCAAAGAGGTGCCACGATTGACTGTCTTTCCGAAGTCTCACTATGTGACGCCGAGGGAAACGCTGCTGGGTACGCTCGATGATATTAAAATTGAGTTAAAGGAGCGCTTGCAAGAACTGCGCAGCAACAATCGCCTTGTAGAGGCGCAAAGGTTAGAGCAGCGTACGAAGTTCGATCTGGAGATGATTCAGGAATTGGGATACTGCACTGGCATTGAAAACTATTCCCGTTATCTGTCTGGAAGGGGCTCAGGAGCACCGCCCCCGACTCTCTATGACTACCTGCCCAGCGAAGCATTGGTCATCGCCGATGAGTCCCATGTCTCGATTCCGCAGCTCGGCGCAATGTATAAAGGCGATAGATCAAGAAAAGAGACACTCGTGGAATACGGTTTCCGCCTGCCTTCGGCTCTCGACAACCGACCGCTACGATTCGAGGAATGGGAACAGCTGACGCCGCAGATCATCTATGTCTCTGCGACACCCGGCCCCTACGAAGAGGAACATGAAGGAAACAGGGTGGAGCAGGTCGTAAGGCCGACAGGTTTAATTGACCCCGAGTTAGAAGTGCGCCCCGCAGTCACTCAGGTAGATGACCTGCTGTCCGAGGTGCGCCAGGTAACAGCGAAGGAGGAACGCGTGCTCGTCACGGTGTTAACGAAACGGATGGCCGAGGATCTCACCGACTATCTCGCTGAGCACGGTGTACGAGTCAGGTATTTGCATTCCGATATAGAGACTGTAGAGCGCTCGGAAATATTGCGCGACCTTCGCCTAGGTCACTTTGACGTGCTGGTAGGAATTAATTTGCTGC
>NVUL01000038.1 GCA_002401885.1 SAR86 cluster bacterium | reverse complement strand
CGAAATCGCGATAGCGGAAGCTAAGATTAGTTTCTTGTTCATTGTCCTACTCCTTGATTGTAAATTTTCTTGTTCAATAGGTTTAACTATGGTGGTTTAACTAATTAATTAATGTGCCCCAGAGCTGTCCACTGCTGCGCCCGGCATCGCCATGGCGGTTAGCGTGCTTCCAGTCTGCAGGATCACGTATTGATGGCCGTCGTGTGTCCAAGAGCTCATGCCATAGCGGCTTGCTGCAGGTACTTCTACTCGGCCTACCTCTTCACCCGTGGCCTTGTCGATGGCAAACAGATGCGGTGTTCCCGCGCCGTCCACATCGGAATACAGCAGCAGATTGGCTGTGGCTACCATAGGCACGGCATTTCCAGTTCCTGTGTTGCCAATATCGACACCTTGCAGCTCTGGTAGGTTGGCGATGCGCGCAGGCGTCTCGCCCGTTGGGATCATCCAAAGATGCTCTCCAGTGTTCATGTCTATGGCTGTGATGCGACTATAGGGCGGCTTCCAAAGCGGAATACCTAACGGATGTCTCGGGGTTGCTCCACCGCGGCCCGCAGCATATTGCGACAGCGTTGTGCCCGTCGGTGCATCGTAGTAGGTGTCAGCTTCTTCGCCAGTTACCAGCGGTCGCGCTGAACAACTCGAGCGTGACGTGACATACAAGATGCCCGTTGTTGGATCGGCCACAGAGGGATGCGTAATATTCACCGCACCTGAGGGGCAGATCATAGAAGATATCTTGCCCAGCGGATTGTCTCTCTGCAGAGGCGGGTTAAACAACGGCCCTAACTGATAGTCTGCCACCGCTGCTACTGCCTGGGCGTGAATTTCTGGGGTAAAGTCCACCAGTGTATCGAGGCTAAGCCCCTGCATATCGTACGGCGCAGGTTTAGTTGGAATCGGCTGTGTTGCGGCGAGTTTTTCTCCCGGTACGATTGAGGCAGGGAATGACACCTCTTCAATAGGCCAGATCGGTTCGCCAGTTTCCCTGTTGAAGGTGTACACCAAGCCCTGTTTCGTAGGCTGTGCCACGATCTTGGTAGGCCCTTGCTCGGTATTGACGTCTAGCAGAATAGGCGCTGTCGGTAGATCGAAGTTCCAGATATCGTGATGCACGATCTGGTAGTGCCACGCTCTCTCACCGGTCTTCACGTCCAATGCGATCAAACTTGTTCCGTAGAGATTGTCACCGGGGTGATGCCCGCCGTAGTAGTCGATGGTTACGCCATTCGTGGGAATATAGACTAGGCCCAACTCTGGGTCGGCAGATACCGGTGCCCAAGATGAGATATCACCTGTGTACTGCCAGGCATCGTTTTCCCAGGTTTCGTGTCCGTATTCGCCCGGCTGTGGAATTACGTTGAACTTCCAAAGGAACTCGCCGGTGCGTGCGTCGTAGCCCAACATATCGCCGGGCACGTTCTCGATTCTAGATTGGTTGTATCCCTGTTCGGCTGAATTGCCCACGATAACAACGTCGTTCACGACTAGTGGTGGCGAAGAGGAGGTGATGTAGCCGCGCTCTAAAGGGATGCCCTCATAGGGGTCATAGGGATGGCCTAGATCCGCAAGCAGATCGACTACACCCGTATCAGGAAAACCATCTATAGGCACAGGGCTGCCGAATCCTTCGAGTGGAGCGCCGGTTTCTGCATCGAGTGCGGTGAGGAAGAATCCCGGAGAGATGATGTAGATGATGTCCTTACCATCGACCTGACCGAAGCCCACGCCCTTGCCGTAGTCGGCACGCATCGAATATTGATAACGCTCGGTATCCGGTTCTCTGTAGGACCAGATTGTTTCGCCAGTCTTAGGGTCGATGGCAATGACATGACGACGCGCGCCCGCGACCGTGTACATTCGACCGTTGATATAACTTGGTGTGGAGCGACCGCTCTGAGCTTGGAAGCTGGAACCGTCCCACTGCCACGCGACTTCTAAATCAGTGAAATTCTCCGCGGTGATTTCTTGAGAAGGTGAGAAGCGTGTATGTGCAAAGTCATTACCGAGGGTAGTCCATTCGACGGTATCTTGTTGGGCGGTGGCCACTGTCGCCAGAGATGCCAACAGTAAGCTCGCCGAAGTGTTCAATAATTGGCGTATTCTTATCATTATTATATCCTCATATTGGGGAAGCAATGCTTGCTGGTTTATTCTGCTAAGTCGTTTAGATGAGGCAATTTTGATTGACACAAGGTAAGCAAAAGGCCAGCAAATACTGCCCCTGAGAGTAACTCAGCTTCTGCATTTTGTCATGTAACATTGCCGGGCGGGCAGACAGTGGAGGAGATTTCGCGTCGTCTGGCGTGAATGTGCAGGAATGTGCCGGGGCGGGGCTGAATTGTGACGCTGCAACTGCACCACCTAGTTGCTGTGAGTGCTATCCCTGCGCAGCGTAATCCACCTCGATGGTGGATACATACACGGTGGATTGACTAATCGCTTTCTCTCTGAGAGTGGCGAGCGAGAGCAGTTTGTCGTCGTTTCTGTAACGATTGAATGAATCGAGATCCGGAAATTTTAAGACATGAATCTCATCGACATGCGGCGCTGCTTTAGAATCCGCTACACCGGGGCGAAAGGCCGAGTCTAATCGGCCGTCATAGGCTTCCATGATTGCGATAGCCTGCCGTTCGAATCGATCAAATGCATCGGCGTCGCGAATGGTGAGTAGGGCTACGATAGTAATCATGAGAATTCTCGCTGAGCGCAAATAAAAAAGCCTCTGCCCCTTCTTTCAAAAAAGATTTGAGCAGAGACTCTTTTGCCATTTCTAGAGTCTAAACTAATTTAGTCTAGTATCGAAACTTCCTACCACTTGTACTGCAGGCGTCCAAAAAAGTTAACGCCCTGACCCAGCATGCGGCTGCCCACTGGCACTTCACTGCCGATGACTCGGTTGAAACCACTAAGGTGGTCGGTGTAATCCTCATCGAAGAGGTTCTCTGCGCCCGCTGTAATTGTAAGCGCGTCGCTCATTAGCCAAGTGAGGTACACATTGGTAAGCGCATAGCTGTCAGTCTCGATGAATGCGTTGTTGCCATTCATTGGGTCAAGTGTGTTGGTGCGTGACAGGTCGTCCTGCTCCGCTACAAATACCTGCTCGATCTTCGCATTGAAACTATTGGCCTCGTAGAAAAGTGAAACTCGCGCGCTAGTTGGTGCAACACGGTAGATGTTGTCGCTGATGTCATCGCGGTCGCCATTTACCGTAGAGGCGATACCTTCGACGCGCCAGTTAGGATTAATCCTTGTGCCGAAAGTCATATCCATCCCGCTAAATTCAGCCTCGGTATTGGCGAATATCAGCGGTGTTGGATCGCCGTTCGCGTTCGCGCTAACGCCAATGACAGCCATGTTCGTGGCTGCAATGCCTTGGATGTAATCATCCACATTGCGATGGAAGAATCTTGGTGAGAAATAGAAATCACCCACTACCCAGTCGAAGCCCAATTCAATCTGGCGTGACTGCTCAGGGTCGAGCTCTGGGTTGCCCACATAGTTGTTGCCGTCACCGATGCCGGCGTTCGCCTCAAGCGGAATCCACAGATAGCGTTCCTGATAGATTGGCGATCGCATCTTCTGTGCAAAGCCAAGCTCGACTACTAAGTTGTCTGTTGCCTGATAGCGACCCTTCAATACCCAATCCAGATTGTTATCAACCTGGCTGCGATCGGCTGCGTTGAAGTCCTCGCGAAGCATAAAGACCGCGCGTGGTGGTGTGCCCATTGGCCACATCGCTGGGTTCATGTCGACAAGACGAGCAGGAAAAGCATCTATTGTGCCTGTGCTCATGTCTACATTCTCGGAACGGAAACCCGCTTCCAGATACCCCCGTGCACCGATAATTGAAGACCACTGTCCGAAAACCGCAAAATTCTCAACCTCGGAGCCATTGAAGTTGTTGACGAAGAAGGGCGCGAAATCGGGGTCGAGAACAGTGGCATCGTGTTCGGCATCTTTGCCTTCGATACCGGCGATCATTGTGCCGTTGCCAACTACCCAATCAAAGGTGACCTTGAATCCAGACTCTTCGCTTGCAGTTAATACCGCGCGATTATCATCACCGACGAAAGGAGGAAGCGGCAAGTTGGAGAAATCCGGTGTAGGTCGAAGCAGAGAGTTGCTCATGCCATGATCGATATTCGATCCGTAGACTTGAATAGCGAGTCCAACGTTGCCAATCTCTGTGCGATAACTCGCGTTCCAGACCTCGGTATCGAACCAATCGATGTCCATGGGCAGGCCGGGCGTGCCAGTGTCTTCCGTTTCCAGTTGATGCAGGTTCAATTCAAATTCATGCACACCCGAGCGAAACCCATAACCAAAGCCGAACACATCTCGCTCGTATTGCGTAGCATCGACTGGCCCTTCGGCAGACTCGTAGTCGTCGCCATCATCAGCGCTCCCCACTACATAGATGCGCTGCGAATCTGAGCTCAGTCCAAAAACGCCGGAGAGGCTAGCTCCGTCATCTACGCTAGATAAGGCGGTTTCAGTATCGCCGCTAAATTTCCAGCCATTGCCTGAATTGTAGTCAGGGCGCTTCCAGTAGGCAGTCGCTGCGCCGCCTATGCCGCCGCCGGTTGCGATAGAGGCGATGCCTTGCTCAACCACTAATTCTTCCATGAGTCCCGCGGGAATGTGGTGCAGTGGAGGAGCCATCCAGTTAGGGCCGCCGCCGTGAATGAGCATGCCGTCCACGCGAACATTCATGCGTGGGCCGAACATGCCGCGATACTGTATCTGTCCTGTAAGCGGTCCATTGTTGTTAGCCGCACCGCCGGGAACTTGATTCATCAGCTTGGCGGCATCGACGTTGGAGCCCGTGCGCCTGGCAGTGAATTCGGTTTCAAGAAACTCCTGGCGGCCAATAACGACAACTTCCTCGACCCGATTCTGGGCATAGACTGCCGTGCTTGTGGAAATAAATAGTAGACTTAAAGCGATTGGCTGCTTTAATTTGTTCAGTGGGTTCTGTCGCTTCACTGCAAACTCCCTTGTTTCAGCTTAGAATTGATTACTTTTTTGCCATATGAATGCAGGTCGAGATTATAGTGATCGAATCGCACTCGTGGCATGCGTCAAATTGCCACATTCAATCTCGAATCAAGCGCTAGATGAGAAGTAATAATGTATGAAAACAATGGTTTAGATAGAAATCGTGGGTAGTGCGTTGGTCAGTTTCCAGAACTCTAATGGGTTCAGTCTTGATTCAGGTCAAGCGAGTTATAAATGCAGAGAGTTAGCAAGATTGAAAAGACTATGAAAACAGCAAGCAACAACTGGGCAATWTTCTCCACYAACAAGCCYTGGGGGRKKTTGCCGTCTGCGGCATTCGCAGTTTTTTYCGTTCTCGCGTTCAGCSTCCCAACAGATGCTCAGGAGCAGATAGGTGATGGAGAGTTCGACACCGAAGAGGTRATAGATTCAGCTGMGGAGGATYTGCGCMATGAGCAAGAAAGGGCTCGCGCGGCAGAGTTCGCGGCAGAGTTAAATCTGCGCCGACAGGCAATCGATGAAATGCAGGGCAGCCAAGGAATCTACGCGCCGCAGCTCCAAGAGGCTTATGGCGATCTGGCGGCACTCTATGCAGAAACCGAAGACCTCGAATCGGCGATCAGGGCATATACCGATGCACTGCAGATTAGTCGAATCAATACCGGGCTCTATAGTGACCAACAATTACCCATCATTGCCTCTCTGATCGAGAGCAACAGCCAACTGCTTAATTGGGAGGAAACCGACGACCTGCATGAGCTTCGCTACCATATTAGCAGTCGCTTGTATGAGCTGGGTGATCTTGCCTATCTCGAGGCGGCAGAGAATTATGGCGCATGGAAGCTACGCCTGTTGCGGCAGAACCTGCTTGATCTTGGCTACCGTTCTTACTCACGTAGTGCCGAAGACCTCAGCGATTTTTACGAGAGGCTCTTGGAAAACCTTGCGACTCAAGAAGATACTAGACCGGAGAATCTGATAGGAATTATCCAGAGTAAATCGCAGACCGACCTAGTATTGGCGAGGGCGATAGCGAGCACTCCTTATACTGCCTTTGAGGGAACTGCTAGTCGCTACCTCAGTCAACAGCGCTGTCGCAATGTGCGAAATGCCGCGGGACAGGTCGTCCGGGAATGCGTCAGCGTTCAAGTGGAGAACCCGCGCTACCGTCAATCGCAGATGGATGCTAAACGGTTCGCCGTGAATCGGCGCACCAGAGCGGTGCAAGAATCTATCGATAGACTGAAACAGATCTATGATCAGAGCTCTGATCTTGGCCCTGTGGCGCGTGACGAGTTAGGGGCTCAGATCGCCGAGCTTGAGACGGAAGCCTTCCAGTTGCTCAGGCAATCTAGGTCGCGTCGGCTATTCTAGACACCGTTTAACCCTATGCGCTGGTGCCGGTCAGGCCTGACTACCCCAATTCCCTAACTCATTTACATCCAGATGCCTCCGGTTGGCGTATTTATAGGGCAGTTTTACTGGAAAATACTCGATACAAAGTGTTCAATGGTGCTGTCTCGTGGCGCTTCCGCGTTCGGGGCTGCACTAAACAACCGGAGGAGATTATGTCTCAATTTGTTAATAGACTAACTCGGCTTACGCTGGCTGCGCTTTTAGCAGCTGTCGCGCTGGGAAGTCAATTTGCTGCCGCATTGGAAGTGGGCGATAAAGCGCCTGATTTCACACTGCAGGCATCGGATGGTCAGACCTACAGCCTGTCCCAGTTTCTGGGTGAGAAGCCTGTAGTGATTGCCTTCTTTCCTAAAGCCTTTACCGGCGGATGAACTATGCAATGCAAAGCGCTGCGTGACAGTGCTAGAGAAATTGAAAGTTTTGACGTTGCTTACTTTATGGCCAGTGTAGATACACTGGAAGACAATACCGCTTTTGCTGAAGAGCATGCGGCTGGTTTTCCAATTCTTGCTGATCCTGAAAAGGAGATGACAAGTGAATACGGTGTATTGATGGCGGCTGGTTTCGCTAATCGTTGGACCTACTATATTGGTGCCGACGGAACTATCTTAAAGATAGATAAAGAGACTAAGCCAGCAACGGCAGGCAAGGACTTAACCCGTACGATGGAAGAGCTGGGTTTTCCTAAAGTATAAGCTCACGAGTAAAATATTCGTGAATGAGAAAAACGAAACCCGCATGTCGTAAGGCATTCGGGTTTTTTCTTGCGGGCCTGCTGAGTTGATGCGCTGATGCCCGTCTGGCAACTGTGTTTGAATTCGGGCAATTGGTGGCTATAAGCTGACGTCCGTATCCACTGTGTTGTAGCCGGTCGGGGGCTGTGACAAAATGCAGCAGAGTGACTCCTTCACTTGCAGTGACAAATTCATACGGAGTGTTTTCATGTCAAAACTTGGCCTTTGGGTAGTCGCGGCTATTGCTGTGTTTACACTGTTGTATTTGGTGTACTTGGCGGCAACTTTTGAGGCGCCCACGGGCACCACAACCGTAGTAGTGCCAGCGATTGCTGTGCAGCCAGTTGCCGAACCTGCCTCGCCGACTTTTCCGCAGACGCGTTTGCAGCCTCGGGAAGAGCCGCCAGCTGTTGCTGCTACGCCGGTAATCATCGAAGCCCCAGTTGAGGTGGAGATTGCAGCACCGGTTGTGGAAGAGCTAGCCACTGAGCTCATCGAATTACCAAGTCTGAA